>DATBBS010000021.1:0-21963 GCA_036270895.1 Xanthobacteraceae bacterium | reverse complement strand
AGCCGCGGTCAGCCCGGTGCGGCCGCCGGCCGAGACGCCGGCCGCGCTTTCGATATAGCTCGTGGTGGTCGAGGTGCCGATCAGCGCGCCGAACATCGCCGCGAAGCTGTCGGCGAGCAGCGCCTGCTTCATGCGCGGCAGATTGCCGTCGGCGTCCAGGAGCCCGGCGCGGTGGGTCACGCCGATCAGGGTGCCGGCATTGTCGAACAGGTCGATGAACAGGAAGGTGAACACGACCACGATGAAATCCGGCTCGGCGATGCGCGAGAAGTCGAGCTGCAAAAAGGTCGGCGCGAGCGAGGGCGGCGCCGAGACGACGCCGTTGAGTTGGACGAGGCCCGGATAGAGACCGATCGCCGTCACCACCAGGATGCCGATCAGCGTGCCGCCGATGACCCGGCGCGCATTGAGGGCGAGGATCAGCACGAAGCCGAGCAGGCAAAGGGCGGCGGCCGGCTGCTTGAGATCGCCCAGCGTCACCAGCGTGGCCGGATGGGCGACCACGATCTTGGCCTCCTCGAGCGCGATGATGGCGAGGAAGAGCCCGACGCCGGCCGAGATGGCGAGCTTGAGGTTCTTCGGGATGGCGTTGACGATGTATTGGCGGATGGGAAAGACCGAGATCAGAAAGAACAACACGCCCGAGCAGAACACCGCGGCGAGCGCCTGCTGCCAGGAGTATTTGTAGGTCAGCACCACCGTGAAGGCGAAGAAGGCGTTCAGCCCCATGCCGGGCGCGAGCGCGATCGGATAGTTGGCGTAGAGCGCCATCACCAGGGTGGACGCTGCGGCCGCCAGGCAGGTCGCGACGAAGACCGCGCCCTTGTCCATGCCGGCATTGCCGAGGATCTGCGGATTCACGAACACGATGTAGAGCATCGTGAGGAATGTCGTGAGCCCGGCGACGAATTCGGTCCTGAGGCTCGTGCCGTGCTTTGTTGGCCCGAATTGCCGCTCGAGAAATCCCTGCGCGCCGCGTTCCGCCTGCTCGCTCATCTGGCCGTCCCCCGTCTGTCGCGCCGCCCAGGATAGCGAGGTCAGCGCCCGGCTACCTCCCGGTCGGGAAAGTTTTCCACCGGCGCCGTCCGGTCCCCCTTCCGAATCCCCCCGGCGTGTCCCAAACTAAACCGCTGCGTGCGTCGCGCCGGATTGCCAGGACCCACGAGCTCGTAGCAGGGAGTTGTGCGATGGACCTCGATCCCGTGCTGCTCGCCCGTGTCCAGTTCGCCTTCACGATCACGTTCCACATTATATTTCCTGCTTTCACGATCGGGCTATCGGCCTATATCGCGACCGTGCTGGTGCTGTGGATCGGGACCGGCCGCGAGCACTATCATCGGCTCGCCCGCTTCTGGACGAAGATCTTCGCCGTGTCTTTCGCCATGGGCGTCGTGTCCGGGATCGTGCTGTCCTACCAGTTCGGCACCAATTGGAGCCGCTTCTCGGTCATGGTCGGCAACGTGATCGCCCCGCTGATCGGCTACGAGGTGCTGACCGCCTTCTTCCTCGAGTCGACCTTCCTCGGTGTGATGCTGTTCGGCTGGCGGCGTGTGCCGCCCTGGCTGCATGTGATGTCGGCGGTCTTCGTGGCGGCCGGCACCGCGATCTCGGCCTTCTGGATTCTCTCGGCCAACAGCTGGATGCAGACGCCCGCCGGGCACGAGATGCGCAACGGGGTTGCGCTTCCGCTCGACTGGCTCGCCATCATCTTCAATCCGAGCTTCCCCTATCGTTTCGCCCATATGCTCACGGCCGCGTATCTGACCACGTCCTTCGTGGTGCTGGCGGTCGGAGCGCGCTACCTCGTGGCGGGGCGCTTTCCGGACGAGGCCCGCACCATGCTGCGCATGGGGGTCGGCTTCATCGCGATCGTGGCGCCGCTTCAGCTTATCATCGGCGACCAGCACGGGCTCAATACGCTGGCGCATCAGCCGATCAAGATCGCCGCCATGGAGGCGCATTGGGACGGCAGCAAGCCCGGCGACCTCCTGCTCTTTGCCTGGCCCGACGAGAAGGCCGAGGCCAACCGCTTCGCGATCGCGATCCCCTACGGCGCCTCGCTGGTCCTCACGCACGATCCGAACGGGCTGTTTCCCGGCCTCAAGAGTGTCCCGGCGGCGGACCGCCCGCCTATTGCGCCGGTCTTCTTCGCCTTCCGCATCATGGTGGGGATCGGGCTGATCATGATCGCGACCGGGTGGCTCGGCGCGCTGCTGTGGTGGCGCGGCGGACTGTTCGAAACGCGCTGGTATCTCGCCGTCGTGGCGCGCGGCTGGTGGATCGGCTTCGTCGCCGTCATCGCGGGCTGGATCGTGACCGAGAGCGGGCGGCAGCCCTGGCTCATCACTGGGATCCTGCGCACCGCCGACGGCACCTCGCCGGTTCCGGCCGCGAGCCTCGCGGGCACGCTCGTGCTGTTCGTGGTCGTCTATGGGATCGTGTTCGCGATGGGCATCTATTACATCAACCGGCTGATCGAGGCCGGCCCGCAGGGCCGCGTGGTCGAGCCGCCGACCGCGGGCCTGCCGAACCGGCCGCTGACCGCGGCCGCGGCGGAGGGAATCTTCACCGCCAGCGGCCGCGCCCGGAGCTAGGAGCACCGCCATGGAATGGTATCTTCCGGTGATCTGGGCGACCCTGATCGGGGTGGCGGTCGCGCTCTATGTGGTGCTCGACGGCTTCGACCTCGGCATCGGCATCCTGTTTCCCTTCGCCAGGAACGAAGGCGAGCGCGACCAGATGATGAATTCGGTCGCGCCGTTCTGGGACGGCAACGAGACCTGGCTGGTGCTGGGCGGCGGCGGATTGTGGGTCGCCTTCCCGCAGGCCTATGGGGTGATCATGCCGGCGCTCTATCTGCCGGTCATCGTCATGCTGCTCGCGCTGGTGTTTCGCGGCGTCGCCTTCGAGTTCCGCTGGGTCGCGGTGACCAGCAAAAAATACTGGAATTTCGCCTTCGTGGCCGGCTCCACGCTCGCCGCTTTCGCGCAAGGGGTGATCCTCGGCGGGCTGATCCAGGGCATCCGGGTGGAAAACGGCCAGTTCGCCGGCGGCCCGTTCGACTGGGCGACGCCCTTCGCGCTGCTATGCGGGCTCGGCGTGGTGGCGGGCTATGCGCTCTTGGGCGCGACCTGGCTGGTGATGAAGACCGACGGCCCGGTCCAGGCAAGCGCGCACGAGAAAGCGAAGACGCTGCTGGTCGTCGTGCTCGCTTTCATGGCCGTCGTCAGCCTGTGGACGCCGCTCACCATTCCGCGCATTGCCGAGCGCTGGTTCTCGCTGCCGAACATCTTCTACCTGTCGCCGGTACCGATCGTCACCGCGCTGGTCGCCTTTGCGGCCTGGCGCGCGCTCGCGCGCGGGGATGAATTCCTGCCGTTCTTCTGCGCCATCGCGCTTTTTCTGCTCGGCTTTCTTGGCCTGGCGATCTCGTGCTTTCCCTATCTGGTGCCCCCTTCCCTCACCGTGTGGCAGACCGCCGCCGTGCCGGCGAGCCAGATCTTCACGCTGATCGGAACCCTCGTGCTGCTGCCGATCATTCTGGGCTATTACGTCTTCGTCTACTGGCTTTTTCGCGGCAAGGTGCGCGCCGGCGAAGGCTATCACTGAGGGCGCCGAACCAGGCGGCGCGATGCGCGCCGGCTATTTCGGCGCCGGCGCCTCCGCCCGGATCATGCCCCAGCCGATGCGCGACAGCGGCAGGCGGCCCTGGATCGCGTGCTCGAAGGCGCGCGGCAGCTCGGGCACCAGGTCGGGAAAGCGCGCCTTGATGTCGGGGGGCGGCAGGCCCGCCGTGTCGAGCGCCGGCCAGACCACGATCAGGCCCTTGGCGCGGATGTCATCATTGCCCACCCAGGGCGTGCGCGTCGGCGTCGCGAAGTCATACAGGCTCGGACGCGACGGCGCCGCCAGCGCCACGAGCGCGGCAAGCCGCGGATCGCCCGAGACGATCTCGAGCGGCTTGCCGGTGCGGCGCTCGAAGCTGTCGCCGAAGAAGCGTCCCATCGCGCGCGCCGGCTGCGCGCTCTTGAGCTCGATCGCCGCGGTCCACGGCACTGCCACCACGGCGGCGACCGCGATTGCCGGCGGCAGCAGCAGCAACAGGCTCCAGGCCAGCGCCACGATGCGCTGACGATGGATCATGATGGTGTCGCCCGCGGCGAGCACCACCGCCAGGCCCGACAGCGCCACGTAAGGAGCGGTTCCCCCGACCGGCGAGGACGCGCCGACGATCGCCGAGATCAGGGTCGCGACCAGGATCGGCCCAAGCGCCATGAAGAACACGAAGTGCCGCGCAAAGGGATCGACCGCCGGACGCACGAATGTCGGCAAGGGATCGCGTGCCCTGAGCCACCAGCCGGTCGCCAGCCCGACGATCACCAAGAGCCCCGCATGGGCGATCAGCACGAAGGCGATCAGGCGGACCCAGGACAGCCAATTCGTGTTGGCCGCCTCGCCGGAATGCAGGCGCGCCCACAACGGCCCGAAGGCCGTCTCGCCCGCGATGTCGAGCCAGATGAGGTGGGGGAACAGCAGCACCGCCACCACGATGGCGGCGAACCAGGGCTCCACGGTGCGCAGCGCCGCCCGCCCGCGCTCGGTCGCCCACAGGAAGGCCATCACGCAGGCGAACAGGATCAGGCCCGCATAGGTGGTGAGCAGCAGCAAGCCGAGATCGAAGGCGAGCACGAACCAGTAATGACGCTGGTGCTCGCCGATGGCGCGCCAGAAATGCAGGACGGTCAGCGCGGAGAGCGCCATGCCGAGGATCGGCGGACCGAAATCGGGCGACGGCACCGTCATCACGGTGATGCCGAGCATCAGCAGCACCGCCATCGCGGCCTGCTGGGCGCCGATGATCGCGCAGCCCAGCCGAAACACCGCCCAATAAGTGACCACCACGCAGGCTTGCGCCAGCAGGTAGACCCCGCCGATGCCGAGGATCATGTAGGAGATGTCGGCGAGCCAGAAGGCGAGTGGCGGGCCGAGGTCGGTGCCGAGCTGGAACTCGTGCCCGACGGCGAGCACCTCCGGGAGCTCGCCCGGCGGCGCCGCGTAGAAGATCATCGGCACCAGCCACCAGATCGCGGCCTGCACCAGCGCCGCCAGCCAGAACATCAGCCGCGGCCGGGAGCGCAGGCCTTCGATGAAAATGGAAACATGGAGCATCGGGCGCCGCGCAGGGAATGAGAGACGATTGGCGCGCCGACTTAAGCCTGCGGCGCGCGCGGGCGCAACGTTTTTACGTCGCCCCGGCGGGACGTTCCGCCGGCGTGCCGGGCGATAGCAGGTCATCCCCGAGGGCGTCGCCCATCGGGCTTTCGGCCAGGAGTCCCTGGGCCGCCAAGGCTTCGAGCGCGTCGATACCCTCGCTCATCAGCGTGGCGACGGGCGCAAAGGAGCGGCGGTGGTGCACGGTCGGCCCCAGGCTGGCGAGCGCGCGGAAGTGCTCGGGGACGCTGTAGCCCATGTGGCGCTCGAAGCCATAGCCGGGATGCGCCGCGCCGATCTGCACCATCAGGCGGTCGCGCACCACCTTGGCGACGATGGAGGCCGCCGCGATCGAGAGCACCAGCGCGTCGCCGCTCACAACCGCCTGGCAATCGCATGGCACGTCGATGCGGTCGATGCCGTCGACGAAGACGAGGCGCGGCCGCACCGGCAGGCCGAGCACCGCGCGCTTGAGCGCCCAGAGCGAGGCCTGGCGGATATTGTCGCGGTCGATGCGCGCGCGCGACCCGAAGGCGACGCTGACCTGCGCCACCGCGCAGATGCGGGCATAGAGCTTTTCGCGCTGCTCGCGGTCGAGCTTCTTGGAATCGTTGAGGCCGCGCGGAATGCGCTCGGGATCGAGGATCACCGCGGCCGCCACCACCGGTCCGGCGAGCGGTCCCCGCCCCGCCTCGTCGCAGCCCGCGACCGGAAAGACGCCGCGCTTCATCGCGGCGCGCTCGCGCCGAAAACTCGGGCGGATCGGCGCCTCGTCGAGCGGAAGGCGCGGTGCGGGTGTGGCGCGACTCATGGCGCGCGATGGTGCGCGGACGCGTGCCGCAAATCAACCAGGCGCGTTTTGTCGCGCGGTCCGGTGTGGATCGCGTGGATCGGCGCGACCCCTGCCCTATTGCGGCTGCAATCGGATTCCCGCGCCCGCGCAACGATGTGGCGCAGTCGCCGGACGAAACGCGCGAATGCCTCCGGCGCGCCCGCGACGCGCCTCAAGAAAGCTCGCCGATTCCTTGAAACTATTCATCTTTTGTTGGTTTGCCCTCGCGCGATCCGATCAGAACAGGCTCAGTTGCTCCGCCCGCCCATGCGGCGGCCGGAAATGCTCGGTTGTCAGCGGGACGCTGCGTTCGTTGAGCTTGAGGCGCGCGCAGGCCGCCTCGAACCGCCGCTTGATCATCCAGGCGTAGGGACCCGAGCCGGTCATGCGCTCTCCCCACTTGGCATCGTAGTCCTTGCCACCGCGCATCTGGCGGACCAGCGCAAACACGTGATCGTGGCGGTCGGGGAAATTCTCCTTCAGCCATTCGCTGAACAGGTCGCGCACTTCGAGCGGCAGGCGCAGCAGCACATAGCCGGCGCCCTCGGCGCCGGCGGCCGCCGCCGCGTCGAGAATGCGCTCGATATCCGGGTCGTTGATTGCCGGGATGATGGGCGCCACCATGACCCGCGTCGGGATGCCGGCCTGGGCGAGCGCCCGCACCGCATCGAGCCGGCGCGCGGGCGTCGCGGCGCGCGGCTCCATGACGCGGGCGAGCTTGGCGTCGAGCGTGGTGACCGACAGCGCGACCTTCACCAGGTTGCGGCTCGCCATGCGCGCCAGGATATCGATGTCGCGCATCACCAGCGCCGACTTGGTGACGATGCCGACCGGGTGTCCGGCGCGCTCCAACACGCCGAGGATGCGGCGCATCACCTCGTAGCGCCGCTCGATCGGTTGATAGGGATCGGTGTTGGTGCCGATCGCGATGGTGCGCGGCTCGTATTTCGCGGCCGAGAGCTCGCGCTCGAGCAGCTCGGGCGCGTCGGGCTTCATGAACAGCTTGGATTCGAAATCGAGCCCGGGCGAGAGGCCCAGATAGGCGTGGGTCGGCCGCGCGAAGCAGTAGACGCAGCCATGCTCGCAGCCGCGATAGGGATTGATCGAGCGGTCGAACGAGATGTCGGGCGACTCGTTGCGGGTGATGACCTTGCGGGCGGTGTCGGTGGCGACCGTGGTCTTGAACGGCGGCAGATCCTCGAGGCTCTGCCAGCCGTCGTCATAGGTCACGCGCGCGAGCGGCTCGAAGCGGCCGGTGGCATTCGACTGGGTGCCGCGGCCGCGCCGCCGGTCGGGCGCGACTTCGGTCCCGCCGACGCCGCCGTCGGGGCGGTCGGAAAAAATGGAATCGCCCGCCGGCGCCGCTTGTGGCGGCTCCGGCGGGCGACGGCGAGGAGCAGCACGAGGAGACATAAAGAAAGACTACCCTCAATGCAAGAACAAAACAAGAACATAAATGCCGCAGCGCTCGCGGCCCCTCGCCGGCGCGTCCATCGTACTGAAATTGCTGGAAATTTGTGCAGCGCGCCGGGCTCCATTGCGGGCGCGCCATGCTAGGCTGGGTTAACGCAGGCGCTGTATCCGATCATGCTGACCGTCATCATCCCCACCCAAAACCACGAACGGGCCCTGGTCCCGACGCTCGCGATGCTGGTTCCCGGCGCCATGAGCGGAACCGTGAGCCAGGTGATCGTCGCCGATGCCGGCTCGACCGACGCCACCGCCGACGTGGTCGACATCGCGGGTTGCGAGATCATGACGTCGCGGGACCCGCTCGCGGCCCGGCTCCGCTCCGCCGCCGCGGCGGCGCGCGGGACGTGGCTGATGTTCCTGCGCCCCGGCGTGGTGCTCGACGCGGCCTGGGTCGAGGAGGCGACGCGCGTCATCGAGGGCGCGGTCGCGCGCGGCACCGTCGGTTCGCATGCGGCGGTGTTTCGCCGGTCGGCGGCGCCGGATACGGCCGAGCCGCTGTGGCGCCAGGTGATCGCGCTGTTGTCGGCGGCCTTGCGCGGCCCCCATCCGGATCAAGGGCTGATGATCAGCCGCCAGTGCTACCACAGCGTCGGCGGACACCGCGAAGCCGCGGCCGATCCGGAGGCCGATCTGCTGCGCCGGCTTGGCCGGCGCCGGCTCGTGACGTTGCGCAGCGGGGCGATCGGGTGGCGCGGAAACGATAGTTGACAATGTCAAGTAACTAGTTGACTTTGTCATATATCGCGTATCGCGCCGCCGCCGGAGCCTCGCCATGGCTGCTACCGCCGCCGTTTCCCCGGACATCGACCAGCGCGTCGCCGCCGTGCGGCGGTTTTCACGCTTCTATACCCGCCAGATCGGCCTGCTGCAGGACGGAATGCTGGCGAGCCCCTTCTCCCTCGCCGAGGCGCGCGTGCTCTACGAGCTCGCGCAGCGCCAGACCACCACCGCCAGCACGCTGGTCGCCGAGCTCGGCCTCGATCCCGGCTATCTCAGCCGCATGCTGCGCGGCTTTTCCGAGCGCCGCCTGATCGCCAAGACCGCGGCGCCCGGCGATCGCCGCCAGGCCAGGCTGTCGCTCACCGCGCGCGGCCGCAAGGCCTATGCGCCACTCGAGAAAGGCTCGAACGAGGTGGTGGCACGCATGCTCGGCGCGCTGCCGGCTGCCGAGCAGGATCGTGTCGTCGCCGCCATGGCGACCGTGCAGCGGCTCATCGGCGGCGTCGAGCGCAGGTCCGACTACACGTTGCGCCCGCCCGGTCCCGGCGACCTCGGCTGGGTGGTGGCGCGCCATGGCGTGCTCTACGCGCAGGAACGCGGCTGGGGCACGCGCTTCGAGGGCCTGGTGGCCGAGATCGTGGCGCAATTCGCGGCGAGCTGCGATCCGGCGCGCGAGCGCTGCTGGATCGCCGATATCGACGGCGAGCCGGTCGGCTGCGTCTTCGTGGTGAAATCATCCGACGACGTGGCGAAGCTCCGCCTGCTGCTGGTCGAGCCCAGGGCGCGCGGGCTCGGCATCGGAGCGCGCCTGGTCGACGAATGCGTCCGTTTCGCCCGCGCGGCCCGCTACGCGAAAATCACGCTGTGGACCCAGAGCATCCTGGTGGAGGCGCACCGCGTCTACCAGGGCGCGGGATTTAAGCGCGTCGCGAGCGAACCGCATGCGGAATTCGGGCACGCGCTCGTCGGCGAGACCTGGGAGCGCGCGCTGTGAACGAAGGTATCGTCGCGGCGCCATGGCGCCGCTGGTCCTGCTCTCCATCGCTGCCCGCGTAAACAAATTTGTTGAAGCCGCTGATCCTCCCGTCTTGGCTTCGCCCAATTTTGGCATTGCACTCATCCCGTTCATCAATACATGCGGCGCGGGGGCGTTCCGAGTCACAGACGAGGCGTTCATGATCCTCTCTTCGTTTCGTACCACCATCATGGCCGGTGCTCTGGCGTGCGCCGGCATGGCCGGTCCTGCAGCTACGGCCCTGGCGCGCACCAGCTATGACGGCACCTGGAGCGTTCTGATCGTCACCCGCAGCGGTGAGTGCGAGCGCGCTGTGCGCTATGAGGTGCAGATTGAAAACGGCAATGTCTTCGCCGACGGCGGGTCGGCGAGCTTGCAGGGCCGCGTCGCTCCCAGTGGCGCCGTCCGGGTCAGCGTGTCGTCCGGAAACCAGCGCGCGGAGGGCTCCGGTCGCCTGTCGCGCGATACCGGCGGCGGCCAGTGGCGAGGCCAAGGGTCGGAGGGCCTCTGCGCCGGCATATGGCAGGCCGACCGGCGCGGATAACCAGCAAGGCCGAACTATTTCGACATCTGCGGCAAGCACAGCGTGTCGTCACACCGTTGCGCCGCGCGCGGGATTCGATGCTATCCTGTGCGGACATCCAGTGCCGCGAACCCGAAGTTCGCACACCCTTCGCGGCGATTGCTGTTGCGAACTTCGGAATCGGGAGACTAGCCGGAGAGGATCGATCCGATGTCGAAGCAAGCGCGCGGCGTGGCGGTGATCTGTTTGGCCGCGGTCGGCATGGCAGGCCTTGTGTCGTCCGCGGCCGGGCAGCCGGCGCCGGCGGGCCCCAGGCCCGATGCCACATTGGGCTCGACGCCGAATACCGTCATCTGGGGATATTTTTCGGCGCGCGTGCCGCCGGCGCTCCGCATCAAATCCGGCGCGACGGTTCGCATCGACACCATGTCGCACCAGGGTCTGCTGACCAAGGACGATCCCGTCACCTTTTTCGGCACCGCCGGAATCAAGCCGGAGGACGTGCTGCAGGATGCCAAGGACATCTACGCCAAGGTGCCGCATCCCAAGGGCCTGGGCGTGCATGTCCTGACCGGACCGATCTACATCGAGGGGGCGGCGCCGGGCGACGCCCTCGAGGTGCGCGTTCTCGATCTCGCGTTTCGCGTGCCCTACGGCGTCAACAACACCGGACCCGGGTCGGGCGTGTTGCCCGATCTCGTTCCGGTAGCGACGCCGCGGATCATCAAGACCGACCTCCAACGCAAGCTCGCGCTCCTGCCTGGCGGGATCGAGCTGCCGCTGTCGCCGTTCCTCGGCATCATGGGCGTGGCGCCGCCGCCCGACCTCATCATCGTCAGCTCGGGACCGCCGGGAAAATGGGGCGGCAACCTCGATCTGCGTGTGCTCACTGTCGGCTCGACGCTTTACCTGCCGGTCTTCAATGACGGCGCGCTGTTCTACACGGGCGATCCGCATGGGGTGCAGGGCGACGGGGAGGTCGATGGCGGTGCGCTCGAACAATCCTTGACCGCGACACTCCAATTCATCCTGCACAAGGGGGCCGGCAAGCTCATGCGCGGCCCGCGCGCGGAAGATGCGGCGAACTATTACGCGCTGGGCCTCGATCTCGATCTCAACACGGCGATGAAGAACGCCGTCCGCGAGACCGTCGAACTGTTGCAGGAGAAAGCCGGCCTCACCGCCGCGGAGGCCTATTCGGTCGCAAGTCTCGGCGTGGACTTCCGGGTGGCCGAGGCCGTCGACAGCGTGCAGCTGATCTATGGCACGATTCCAAAGAAATTCTTCAAGCAGAACCCCTCCTACTGGTCGAGCCAATAACGGCGGCGCGTCAGGGCGAGCCCTTTGGCTCGATGTCGCCCTGCATCTCGGCGATGCGGCGGCGAATCTCCGCCAACGCCGCCTCCGTGGTTGCCTGATCCCGGCTGCGTTCGCCGGCCCTGCGTTTCTCCTGCCCCATCTCGGCGAGCAACGCGTGCTCGGCCTTGAGCATCGCACGCAGATTCGCGCGCCGGTCGTCTCCGGCGGGACCGGGCCCGGCGCCGACACTGCCGTCGACGTCGAGAAAGGCCGCGATCTGGTCGAGCGTGGCGTCGGTCAACTTGTACTCGGCAAGCGCGTACTTGTTGCCGGTGCGGACCAGCGAGAGTCCCCTCAGCGTCGCCGCGTAGTGCAAGGCTTGCTCGCGTTGGTTGGGCGCCTCGTCCGTCACCGTCGCCTCCTTGTTGCAGCCGAGGAGGCACTCCTCCGGGCTCGCCGCCGCAGGATCGCCTGCGCATCCGCCAAAAATTTGTCCGCCGGCCGTGTCCGCTTACCGGCGCGCACTTGCGGTATTCGGGCACGCGCTCGTCGAGGGAACGCGCGCGCTGTCACCTATTTGGGCCGGGCGTCTCCTCCGTCCTTCAACGCCATGGCGCCCGATTACGCTGTTGTGGCGGAGGGCCGGCGGTGCACAAAATGGGCGGGCTTTTCATACCAAGGAGCGACGCGATGTCGATGTCGGCTTTTCGGCGAGGCTGGTTTGCGGCGGCGGTTGCGGTGGGGATGATCATGCAAGGAGGCCCCGCCCCTGCGCAGGACGTTCAGCCGGTCAACAGCGGCGCCAATCCCTATCGCGTGATCCGCGATTGGGCGCAGCTCACCCTGGAGGGGAGACCGTGGGGCGGATCCAACGGCGTCGCCATCGACCGCGATGGCAAGTCCGTGTGGGCGACCGACCGTTGCTCGCCGGGGATCGAGCCTGGCTGCCTCGGCAGCAAGGCGAACCCGGTCCATCTTTTCGACCCGTCGGGCAAGGAGGTCAGGAGCTTCGGCGGCGGAATGTTCGTGTGGCCGCATAGCGTCCATGTCGATCGGGATGGAAACGTGTGGGTGACGGACGCGCGCGTGGCAAGCGCCGACGAGCTCAAGAAGTTTCCCGGCGAAGACAAGAAGGGAAGCGTTGTCGTCAAGTTCAGTCCCGAAGGCACCGTGCTGATGACGCTGGGGACGCCGGGCGTGCGGGGAAATCCGCCGGACGCCCTGACCGATCCGAACGCGGTCATCACCGACCCCGCCAACGGCGACATCTACGTGTCCGAGAGCCACACGAATGTCGAAGACCCGAACCTTGTCGGGCGCATCTCGGTGTTCGACCGCAACGGCAAGTTCCTGAGGATCATCGGCAAGACCGGAACGGGCCCGGGCGAGTTCAGGACGCCGCACGCGATGGTGTTCGATTCCCAGGGCCGGCTGATCGTCGCCGACCGCCACAACCACCGCATCCAGATCCTGACGAAGGATGGCACGTATGTCGGTGAATATCGCGATTTCAGTCGCGCGAGCGGGCTGGCGATCGACCGCAACGACACGATCTATGTGGCCGACTCCGAATCATCGCCGCAGCGGCACCCGGGCTGGCTCAAGGGCATTCGCATCGGAAGCCTGAAGGACGGCAAGGTGACGATCTTCGTCCCGCCGCACAAGAACGACGCTTCCGATGGCGCGATGGGCGAAGGGATCGACATCGACGCGGCCGGCAATCTCTACACCGCGGAAGCCACCGTGCGGGGCGTGACGAAATACGTCAAGGACTAGGGAGCGACGAAGACCCGGGGACGCGGAGATGCATCACAGGCCGAACTTGTAGCTGATGCGTCCCATCACCGCATACACGTCCGCGCTGGCGTTCGACCAAGTGGTGATGCCGCCGCTGCTGGCGATCGCGGAGCGGTCGAAGTCGATATGGTAGTAGTTGAAGTCGACGCCGAGGATCCAGCTGGTGGCGACCAGATAGTCGACGCCGCCGCCGAGTGTCCAGCCGCTCTGCCATTTTTGCGGGGACGCGGTCGAGCCATTCAGCGGGTTGGTGCCCTCGGTGCGGATGTTCGCGTCCGCCCAGCCGCCCTTCATGTAGATCAGCCAGTTGTTGGCCGCGTAGCCGACCTTTCCGACAAAGGTCCCGATGTCGTTGAGCTCGAAGGTCTTATACGACGGGGGTCGCAGCAGACTCGTGCGGTTCTCATAGAGACGAGCGAAGTTGAACGAGCCCTCGACGCCGAGCACCCAGTTGCCCCACTGGCCCTGCACGCCGGCGTGCGCGCCGCCAATTGCCGAGTCGGGGTGGAAGCTGAAGCTCTCCACGAAGCCCGAGGTGTTGGTGTGCGTATAGTCGGCGTTGGCCCAGGTGTAACCGGCTTGTCCGCCAACGTAAAATCCGGACCAGATGGCCGGCGCGAGGGGGGCGACGGGCCAAGCTTTGACCGCCATATCGGCGGCGATCGCCGGAGGACCAAAAGTCAGCACCGACAGCGCCACAATCGCGCTCAACAGCTTCTTCATGGAATCACCGGCTAGCTGCAATCGTACGATTTGAATAATTCACTAGCGTTAATTTTGTACGAATCACGGAACCGCGACCCGTATTTCAATGAATCAGCAGGCAGCGGCAAAAACGCACGCCTCGCGGCCCGTCATCACACCGTGGCGCCGCGCGCCTCGGCGCGGCTCGCGGCCCGTCATTAGACCGTGGCACCGCGCGCCTTGGCGCGCCACGCAGCCCGTCATTACACCGTGGCACCGCGCGCTTTCGCGCGCCACGCCGCCCGTCATCATACAGTGGCGCCGCGCGCCTTGGCGCGCCGCAGGTGCTCGTCGAGCCGCGGCATGATCTCGACGAAGTTGCACGGGCGGTAGCGGTAGTCGAGCTGGTGCACCAGGATCTCGTCCCAGGCGTCCTTGCAGGCGCCGGGCGAGCCCGGCAGGCAGAAGATATAGGTCGCGCCCGCCACGCCCGCGGTGGCGCGGGTCTGGATCGCCGAGGTGCCGATCTTGTGGTGGCTCACCAGAAGAAAGAGCGTGGCGAAACCGTCCATGCGTTTCTCGAACAGCGGCTCGACCGCCTCCGGGGTGACATCGCGACCGGTGAAGCCGGTGCCGCCGGTGGAAATGATCACGTCGATGGCCGGGTCCGCGATCCAGGCCTTCACCTGGGCGCGGATTTTTTCCACGTCGTCGGTGACGATCGCCCGCGCCGCGACCGCATGGCCGGCCTTGCCGACGCGCTCGGCCAGCGTCGCGCCCGACTTGTCGTCGTCGGGCGAGCGCGTATCGGAGACCGTGAGCACCGCGACCCGCAGCGGCACGAAGGACCTCGACTCGTCGATGCCTGGCATGACGTCAGACCTTTAGGGCGGTGAGAGCATATTGAATCACCGATTCCGTCATGGCCGGGCTTGTCCCGGCCATCCACGCCTTGGTTCTTGCCGACGCATTAAGACGTGGATGCCCGGGACAAGCCCGGGCATGACGGAGTGTGCGGTTCGACTTAGCGGGAACATGCTCGAGCCGGCCGATCATTTTATCTGCACCAGCCCGACCTGGTTGACCAGGCTGTTGGCGAGCACCGGGTTGCCGTCGGGCGTCACGTCCATGTTGCGCACGATGTCGCCGCCGCCCGGGATCGCCCAGGACTGGAATTTCTCGCTCGTCGGATCGAAGCGCACGATGGTGTTGGGCTTGGCGGCGGACTCGTTGTACCAGAGCGCCCCCTTGGCGAAGGCGATGCCGTAGGGCAGCGACTTCGGGCCGCTCGGCGACGGCCATTCCGTCACCTTACCGGTCGTGGGATCGAGCCGGCCCAGGAAGCCGCGCGCAAAATCCGTGTACCAGATGATGTCGTCGGAATCGATCGCGATGCGGCGCGGGCGGGCCCCGGCGTTGGGCAGCACGAACTCCGTGATCTTCATGGTCTGGCTGTCGATGCTGGCCACTTTGTTGCTGCCGAACTCGACGAAGAACACGACATTCTTGGAGTTCACCGCCATGCCATAGGGCCGCGCCTTCGCGGTCGGCGGCGTCACCAGCCTGATCTCGCCGGTCTTGGGGTCGAGCCGGCCGACGACATTCGCTTGCTGAACCGAGAACCAGAGGATGCCTTCGTGATCGAAGATGAGGGTGTGCGGATCCTTCGCGGCGGGATTCGGGATTTTATATTCGGTGACGGCGCCGGTCTTCGGATCGAGCTTGCCGATCAGCCCGGCAAAATTGCCGGTGAACCAGATGTTGCCCTCCCGATCCTCGACGAGGCCGTGCGGCGCCGTTTGCGGCCGCTTGAGGGGATATTCCTTGAACTCGCCGGTCTTGGGATCGAGCCGCCCGAGCAGATTGGCGAGCTGCCCGCTGTACCAGATGCTGCCGTCGCGCGCGGCCATCGGATCGTGCGGGCGCGAGCCCGGCGTCGGCAACGGCCATTCCTTGATCGAGGCCTCGACCGGGCCCGCGATCAGCGCGGCGGCGGGCCGCGCACGCTCCGGAAAGCTTTTGATCAGGTAGTCGGTGACGGCCGGCCAATCCTCCTCCGGCACCGGCGCGCCGAAGTTCCGCATCATGCGCACGACGGTGTGCCAGCCGTCCGGCGTGTAGCCGGCCCGCAACCGATTGATGTCGTGGCAGCCGCCGCAGATCGCCGTGACGGTCTCCTTGCCGGGACCGTCGGGAAAATCCTGGGCCTGCGCGGCCATGACCGTGCCCAGCAGGCACGCCGAAATCGCCGAAATGTTTAACTGGCGCAACATGGTCTCTCTCTCCGCAATGGCCGGTTGCGCGTGAGCGACCCGATGAAATGTCGCGATCGAGGCGCGGACCGCCGGCCGTTTGACGGCGCCAGCTTGGCAAGCAGGGATCAGCGGCGCAAGCCCGTGACGGCGCTTGATCCGCTCAGAGACTCGCGGCCTTGAAGGTGTCGCACGCCCCGACGGTGCCTTCGCGGAAGCCGTTCTGGAACCAGCGCTGGCGCTGCTCGGCGCTGCCATGGGTGAAGGAGTCGGGCACCACGTGCCCGGTCGCCTTGCGCTGCAGCGTGTCGTCGCCGATTGCGGCCGCGGTGCGCAACGCGGCTTCGATATCGCCCGGCTCGATGAAGGGCGGGTGCCCCAAATCCTTCTGGCGCTTGTTCTCGTGGGTGGCCCACACGCCGGCGAGGCAGTCCGCCTGCAGTTCGACGCGAACCTGCAACTGGTTGGCGGTCGCGCGGTCCTGGCCGCGCTGCTGCTGTTGCACCCGCGGCAGGATGCCGAGCAGGTTCTGCACGTGATGGCCGACCTCGTGGGCGATCACATAGGCCTGGGCGAACTGGCAACCTCGGCTGCCGGCGTCGCAGCCGCGGAAGCGGCTCTCGATCTCGCGGAAGAACGAGGTATCGAGATAGACCTTCTGGTCGTTGGGACAATAGAACGGCCCCATCGCGCTGCGCGCCCCCTCGCCGCAACGCGCATCGGTCGAGTCGCGATAGATCACCAGGACCGGCGGGCGGTAGGTCTGGCCGGCCTTGCTGAAGATATCCTTCCACTGCGCCTCGGTGCTGCCGAGGACGCGCGACACGAAGCCGCCGACGTCGTCGCTCGGCGCGCCGGTGCGCCGCGCCTGCCCGCCCGGCGCCGACTGGCGCGGCGCCTGATAGGGCTGCTGATAGCTCGATCCGCCGCCGGTGAGGATTTCTGCGCCGCCGATCAACACCCGGGGATCGATGCCGAGCGCCCAGCCCACCAGGCCGAGCACCATGATGGCGCCGATGCCCAGGCCGCCGCCGCCGACCGGCATCCCGAAACCACCGCCGCCGCCGCCGCCCTCTTCGCTGCGGCGATCCTCGACGTTGCCGCTCTGCTCCAGATCTTCCCAGCGCATCGATTTGCTCCGTCGCCCATTCCACAACCCGGCAATTACTGCCGGGTTCCACCCGTTTGTCCAATCAATCTCCATGTGGGCACGTCGTCGCGCAGTCGCAATCCCCGCCAAATCCCTGCCGTTCCTTGTCAAAGCTCGACTTGGCGGGCCACGACTTGCGAGATTCTGCGCGAGAACTGCGAAATGTCCGCACGGACTCTCGCGGTTAAGTCGATTTTTACTTTACGGGGCCAGTATCCGGTTCGTCGGTTGTAGGTCCCGCGTCGCCGACTGCGTCGCCAGAGTCAGAGTTCTGAGTCATGGTAGTTTCGCGTCGCGGGGCGCCCGGCAGGGCGCCCCGTCTTCATTTGGAGTCCGCCCAGACCCCAAGCGTGCTGGTCGGCGACTGCGTGGCCGAGCTCGCCCGCCTGCCGGCCGACTCGGTCGACCTCGTCTTCGCCGACCCGCCCTACAATCTGCAGCTCCATGGCGACCTCAAGCGGCCGGACGACTCGCGCGTCGACGCCGTCGACGACGACTGGGACAAGTTCGCGAGCTTCGCCGCCTATGACGACTTCACGCGCGCCTGGCTGCTCGCCTGCCGCCGTGTGATGAAGCCGAACGCGACGCTGTGGGTGATCGGCTCCTATCACAACATCTTCCGCGTCGGCTCGATCCTGCAGGACCTCGGCTTCTGGATCCTCAACGACGTGATCTGGCGCAAGTCGAACCCGATGCCGAATTTCCGCGGCCGCCGTTTCACCAACGCGCACGAGACATTGATCTGGGCGAGCCGTGACGCCGCGGCGCGCGGCTACACCTTCAATTACGAGGCCCTCAAGGCCGGCAACGAGGACGTCCAGGTGCGCTCGGACTGGACCTTGTCGCTGTGCACCGGCGAGGAGCGTCTCAAGGGCAAGGACAAGAAGAAGCTGCATCCGACCCAGAAGCCGGAGGCGCTGCTCGCCCGCGTGATCCTGGCGGCCTCGCGCCCGGACGATCTGGTGCTCGACCCGTTCTGCGGAACCGGCACCACCGGGGCGGCGGCCAAGCGTCTCGGCCGGCGCTTCCTCGGCATCGAACGCGATTCCGGCTATGCCGAGGCCGCGAAGGCGCGCATCGCCGCGATCGAACCGCTGCCGGAAGCTTCCCTCGCCACCTTCCAGACGGCGCGCGACGCGCCGCGCGTGGCCTTCTCGGCCCTGATCGAGCGCGGCATGATCGCGCCCGGCGACAAGCTCACCGACGCCAAGCGCCGCGTGAAGGCGCTGGTGCGCGCCGACGGCGCCATCATGCTCGGCGAGGCGGTCGGCTCGATCCATCGCATGGGCGCGCTGGCGCAAGGCCTGGAAGCCTGCAACGGCTGGACCTTCTGGCACGTCGAAAAGAAGGGCGCCCTCATGCTGATCGACAAGCTGCGCGCCGAGGTGCGGGCGAGCTCGGCCACCTGATCGCCAGCTGCGCCGCCGCCGTCTTGCCCCGCGCAAGCGGGGCATCCGGTAGCCGCCGACATCAAGATGCGCCTCGGCGGTGCGTCACACCGTGTTCGCAGCCCACTGGATTGCCCGCACTTGTCCGCCGTGGCGCAGCGAGCGAAGGCGGATGCGCGGGCAATGACGCAGTGCGCTTACCGCGCCGCCGTCACCTGGATCTCGATCTTCTTCTCCGGCGGCGCCGCGTGACAACCCGCCTTCACGTCACGATCGGGATTCCCAGTCACGCCTTCGGTCGAACAGCATGGTCCCATCCGCCATCTTCTGGTCGTGAACCACGTAGTTCTTTCCACCTTCCCGATAGAACATCGCGTGCCCCTTCATTTCCTGCCCGTACTGCTTCGCCATGGCGCCGCCGGCCTGGTTGATCTTCATCTTCCTGTGCTGTCCCTCCGGCGTTATATGCACGGCTTCATGATCCAACAGGACGTCTTCCGCCTGGTTGGACCCTTGCGGCTGGCCTTGAGCGTGAAGGGCGGATGTGAGGGCCAATGTGGCGCCCGATGCGAGCAATGCTCTCTTCGTCATCGACATCTTGTCGGCTCCCTTGCTTCGGTGACCTGAACCCCTCGGATCGAAAGGGCTCGATCCGACGTGCGTTCGATCGTCGCAGGCGTTTGACGAAAAATGCGGTGTTTGCGCAAAAATTGCTGCGGAATTGGACTGGATTGACGCAAACGCGACCGGAAGGCCGCAATACCAGTCAAATCTTTTTCCGGACGCCGACCAGATCAGGCATTGGCGAGACTGTTGCCCGGTGGCCGGCGATGTGTCTGGCGGCCAACCGGGTGAAATCGCCATGGACCTGCCCGTCGAAGCAAGGCCAGTGGCCGACTTGCGGGATTATCTCGCGGAGGAGCGAACGTTCCTCGCCTGGATTCGCACGGGCATCGCGTTGATGGGATTCGGGTTTGTGGTGGTGCGCTTCGGGATTTTTGCGGACGGGCCCCCGATGACGCAGCTGAACGCCGCCGGTCGGCCCGACGATGTCTCGCTCTGGCTTGGGGCTGCGCTGATCGCGATCGGCGCAACCGTGAACCTCTTTTCGGCACGGCGTTTTATGCGCCTGGCTGGCGAATTGAACCGCGACCAGTTCGCGGGCCGCTCTCTCGCCAGGCAAGGCGTCCTGGTGGCTTCGGTCTTGGCGCTGCTCGGCATTGCCACGACGATCTACCTGACCTTGTTCCTGGCGCCGCCGCCGCACGCGCTGCATGCATCATTCGCCGGCGTGGCGGCTGGCCAATAGGACGAAACATCATGGAAGGCTCAAAAAAGAACTACGTCGACACCGCGCGTCAATTCGCGGCGGCGGGCCTCATTATTCGGCAAAAGGAGCCGAAGAATCTGGAGAATCCCTTCGATCCGATCGACTCCTACCTCACGCCGACGGAGCTGTTCTACATACGCAGCCATTTTCCGACACCGGCCTTGGACCGGGCCTCCTATCGACTGCGACTCGATGGTGCGGTCCGACGTCCGTTTACGTTGAGCTACGAGGAATTGCGAAGCATGCCATCCGAGACCCGGGTCGCGACCTTGGAGTGCGCAGGCAACAGCCGCGTCTTCCTCGTGCCTCAGGTGCAAGGCGCACAGTGGGAACTCGGAGCCGTCAGCAACGCGGAGTGGACCGGTGTGCCCCTGCGAGCTTTGCTGGAACGTGCCGGCTTGGCAGAAGATGCTTGCGAGATCGTGCTCGAAGGAGCGGATCGCGGAACGCCCAAAGAGGAGCCCCTTCCGCCCGACCCGATCTCGTATGCCTGGAGCGTGCCTCGCGCCAAGGCGATCCAGCCGGAAGTCCTGATCGCCTACCAGATGAATGGCCGTGATCTTCCGCGGGATCACGGATTTCCGGTGCGCGCGATCGTGCCCGGACATTATGGCATGGCCTCCGTCAAGTGGCTGACGCGCATCCAGGCCGTGCGCGAGCCGTTTCGGGGTTACTGGCTGACATCGGATTATGCCTACTGGGGCTCGATGGATGGAAAGCCGGTGCGCCGCCCGTTGGGCGAAATGAAGCTCAAGTCCGAAATCGCGCGGCCGCGTGTCTACGAAACCCTGGCCCCGAACCGCATCTACACGGTCTCCGGCGCCGCATGGTCGGGCGAAACCGATGTGGTCGAGATCACGGTGAGCACCGATGGCGGCTTTACCTGGGCCAAGGCGGAATTCCTCGACCCCGTGCGGCGGCATGCGTGGCGGCGTTGGAAATTTGATTGGCTCACGCCGAAAACGCCGGGGCAGTACACGCTGCTGGCCCGCGCCAAGGACGCGAACGGTCTGGTTCAACCGGAGAAGCACGACAAGAAATATGGCGTCTACGTGATCAATCACTCTCTCCCGATTGAAGTATTCGTCGACGATTTCGGCGACCCGCAAACGTAACGCCTGGGGATGCGCTCACCCGAAGACGGCGGCGCGTTTTGTCGCGCCGCTTTCGCTTCTCAGCCGGCCGCCGCCCGTTTGGACTGGTCCGCGCCGGACTTCTCACTCTTGACGTCGGGATAGAACTGTGGCGCCTCCCGGCGCTCGTGCATGCCGTAATCGCGGATGATGCGCACCTGCCGATGCCGGACCGATCTCGCCGCATCCGGCTTCGCCGGCACCCAGGACTTCGCCGCATCCGCGTCGCGCCAGGACGCGAGCAGCAGGAGCTTGCCGGGATTGTAGATGCTCTCGAACACCTCCTGGTCGATCAGGCCGTCCGTCCCGGCGCGCAAGCCGAGATGCGCGGGCAGAAGATCAGGCTTGGCGCCGAGCGCGCCATTATCCTGCGACACCACCTCGGTGATGGTGGCCACCTTGGCGGCGCCGACCTGGGTCTCGTCAAAACGCGTCTGCTCCACCCTCAGGCCGGTCGGCGGCGCGGTGTCGGCCGTGATCTCGCCGACGCGCAGGCGATAATCCTCGAAAATCTCGAAGCGGCCCTGCTGTTGCGCGCCGTGGTGGTCGCCCTGCGCCCGCCAGCGCACCACGGCCTTCTCGTCGCGCCAGATCGAGAGCGACAGCACCCTTCCGGCCGTGCGCTTGCTTCCCAAGCGGTCGATGTCGATGAAGCCCTCGATCGCCTCCAGCTTCGGCTTGAGATATTTGGCAAGGTCGAGATAGTCGTCGAACCGGCCCTGCTTGGGTTGGACTTCGAAGATCACCGCGAACATGGGTTCGCTCTCCTCTTGTTGATCAGGCCTCGACGAGCTGCGGTACCGGCGCTCTATCGTTCGCCAGCAAAAAGCCGATGCTCTCGCGATAGAGCGCATAGCGCATCTCTTCGAGATGCATCAGATGGGTGGCGCGGGCGATCTTGATGTCGCGCCGGATCGGTGAAGCCTTGAACGCGTCGAACAGCCAGCGTGCGTCCGCGTCGGGGATGACGCCATCCCATTCGCCCCGGATGATCGCGACCGGCGCCTGCACGAGCGCGGGATCATAGGCGAGATCGCCGTGCCACGCATGGATGATGTCGTTGAACGGGCCGGTCGGGATTTTCACGCCCACCGGATCATGGTGCCGGCTGTCCGCATCGCTGTCCAGATAACGCTCGCCCCATTCGTCGAAATGC
>DATBBS010000020.1:0-5545 GCA_036270895.1 Xanthobacteraceae bacterium | reverse complement strand
CGGCTTCGCCAACGTGGTGGTGGCGGTGCCGCAGGCCTGGATCGACGTGCGCAACATGGCCGATCTCGACGACGTCGCCACCGCGTTCCGCCTCAAGCACGACCGCCGCATGCGGGTCGCCACCAAATACATCAATCTCACGCGCGGCTTCTTTGCCGACCAGGGCGTGATCGACTACCGCATCGTCGAAAGCACGGGCGCGACCGAGGGCGCGCCCGCGGCCGGCACCGCCGAGCTCATCGTCGACATCACCACCACCGGCGCGACGCTCGCCGCCAACGGCCTCAAGGTGATCGACGACGGCACCATCCTGCGCTCGCAGGCCAATCTGGTGGCGGCGCGTGGCGCCGACTGGAGCGAGGGCGCACGCGAGACCGCCCGCCTGATGCTCGACCGCATCGTGGCGCACAGCCGCGCGCGCGCCTTCCGCGAGGTGCGCACGCGCCACAAGGGGCTCGACGACGCCTTGCTGGCGACCGCCCGGGAGCGCTTCGGCGTCACCGCGCCTTACGGCGGCCCGACCTCGTCCGGCATGATGACGCTGCACTGCCCGCCCGACGCGGTCCATGCGCTCGCCAATTTCCTGCGCCAGCATGGCGCCGAGACCGTCGTGGTGGGCGAGCTCGACTACGTGTTCGCGCGCGACAATCCGCTCTACGAGAAGCTGGCGGCCGGCCTGTAGGTCTCGTAGCCCGGATGGAGCGTCCCTCATTCCCAACAGCCTGATCGCATCCGATCCAAGCAGCAGATGCGCCAGCGGGGTGTCGCTGTTCACGAGCCTTGCCCTACGTGACGATCCCCCGCGTGAAGAGCGGGCCTCCTTCGGCCCTATGGCTGCTTATGTGACGATCTCAGCGAGTTCGATCAGGTTGCCGGACGGGTCCGCGAAGAAGGCAAGCTTGCGGCTGATGGCGTCGAGTTTGAACGGCTCGGTCACGATCTTGACACCGCGGGCTCGGAGGTCGGCGACGGCCTTCTCGATATCCGGCACGTTGATGCAGAAGTGGTGATAGCCGGCGTAGCGGAGGCTATCGCCAAGGTCAGAATACCCGGGAGCGTCAATCGGCAGAGGAGCGCCGCCACCCAGCAGTTCGACCAGGAAGGCGTCGTCGTTCGGGGGTGCGATATAGGCGAGCTGTTCGTCGGCGTAGGGCCATTCGTGCACGATCCGAAAATCGAGCTTTTCGACGTACCAGCTCTTCGCCTCCTCGAGATCTTTCACACGCACGCCGACGTGGTGGCCGCGCCAGCCCGCGAAGGGCGAAGCGGGCTTTTTTGGGGGGAGTTTGAAGTCACTCATGATCGTCCTCCCGTTCTGGCGGCCGGACAACCCGGCCTGTCAAAATCAGGATGGCGCAAAACGATTACATCGATTAGATAGACAATTTTGAGAACGATGATGAGTGAAATTCAACAATGCGGGCGACCGACCTCTCAGAACTCTCTGCCTTCGATGCCGTGGCGCGGCATAAAAGCTTTACGCGCGCTGCGAAGGAACGCGAGGTTACGGCCTCCGCAATCAGCCACGCCGTCAGCAATCTAGAAAGCAGGCTCGGTGTTCGTCTGCTGAATCGCACCACGCGCAATGTCTCACTCACCGACGCCGGAGAAATGCTTCACGCGAGCCTGGCTTCAGCCTTCGATGTGATTGCGTCCGCCCTTGATGGCGTGAATCAATTTCGCGACACGCCGTTCGGCAAAGTACGCCTGAACGTACCCAACAGCATCGCGCCGTTCGTACTCGGCGACATCCTGGGACCGCTGATCGGCGCTCATCCGAACCTGCAACTCGAAGTCACTGCCACAGACCGACTGGTCGATATCGTGGAAGAAGGTTTTGACGCCGGGGTGCGCCTTGGGGAAAGCGTCAGCGAAGGCATGGTGGCGGTGAAATTGAAGCCGCGCCTCCGCTTCGCAGTCGTCGGCTCGCCTGAATATTTCAGGAGCCGGCCGGTGCCTAAGACGCCCCACCAGTTGGCAGAGCATGTTTGCATTCGGAACATGTATCCAAGCGGAGCAAAGTATCCTTGGGAGTTCGAGCGAAAAGGCGAAAAGATCGCGTTCAATCCAACCGGGCCCATCGCGCTCGACGATCATGAACTCATGGTGCAAGTGGCACTTTCCGGAACCGCGCTTGCCTACATTTGGGAGAAGCGGGCACAGCGCGAAATCCTCGAGGGAAAGCTGATACGCTGCCTCGACGAGTGGTGTGCTCCCGAAGACTGGGTGTATCTGTACTACCCAAGCCGGAAGCACATATCGGCGGGTTTGCGCGCCGTGATGGAAGCTTTGCGCGTATGAGCCGCCAGGGTCTGCAATTTGCCGCCGAACCCGATCATGAGTCTTGACAGCCGTTTTTTTGACCGCAGCGGCAAATTGGTGTAGGAGAAAATCCACAGTTGGAACTGCGCGCCGATCCCGGGCCTGCCCGCGATCGGTTTTTTAATGCGCGGTCGGGTGACCCGACCTGCATGGCCCCGCCCGCCGGGCGTTTGCATGAGAGCGTCACGTTGCGAAAGCGGCCCCGGGCGGGTCGCCAGGGGACATACGGCCTGCAGATTCCCTGCTGTTTGCAGGGAACCTCTCCTCACCGCCCCTCGCCGGCCGGGCCGACGCGGCGGCGGAAAACCACGAAATGCGACAGCGAGAAATTGACCACGAAGCTCGCCAGAATGGCGCAGATTTTCGCCGCCGCCAGCTGCGCGGCCTCGCCGGCCAGCAACAGCGGCATGAGCTTGGCGGCGACCACCAGGGTGATGGTATTGGCGATCATCCCGACGATGCCCGAGGCGACGAATGTCCCATAGGGGCGCCACCCCAACTTGCCGCCCGACTCGGCCGCGAAGGTGAACAGCGAGTTCATCACATAGGAACCCGACACGGCCACCAGCCATGACAGCGTATTCGCGGGAATCAGGGGCACCCCGAATTCCTGCACCAGCATCCAGAAAACGGCGAAATCGACGCCCGAATTGAGAACCCCGACCAGCCCGAAACTGGCCGCCTTCCTGAAGAACGCGACGCGCCCCCGCAGCGCGCCGACGGCGCGCGGGAAACGGAACCTGAGCTGCTCGAATACGATCATGGGCCTCCGCTTAGCATGCCGGCTCGGCCGTGCCGAGCCCGAATGCCGGGCTGCGGCGGCGCGACAAGGCCGGTGCGGTTGCGCTATAACAAGGGCCAATAAAAGGCACACGCCATTGAGACGATCGGCAACGCAATCATGACGGCGGCCACGACATCATTGGGAAACAGCCGCGCCGACGCGGCCAAGACCGGGCTGTCCATCATCGTGCCGGTCTACAACGAGGCGTCGGGCCTCGCCGCGTTGCACCAGCGCATCGCCGAGGCGGCGCGCGAGTTGCGCCGGACCCACGGGCTCGGCTGCGAGGTCGTCTATGTCGACGACGGCAGCGGCGACGACTCGCTCGCGGTGGCGCACCGCCTGCCGGCGGACGGCATCGACGTGCAGGTGGTCTCGCTGTCGCGCAATTTCGGCAAGGAAGCCGCGCTGATGGCCGGTCTCGACCATGCGCGCCGCGGCGCCGTGCTGTTCATGGACGCCGACGGCCAGCATCCGCCCGCGCTGATCGGCACGCTGATCGGCCATTGGCTCGATGAGGGCTATGACGTGGTCTACACCGCCAAGGCCAACCGCGCCAATGAGTCGGCGCTGCGGCGCCTGGGCGGAAAAAGCTTCTACACCCTGATCAACTGGGGGGCGCGCCAGAAGATTCCCGAGGACGCCGGCGATTTTCGCCTGCTCTCGCCGCGCGCGACCGCGGCGCTGCGCCAGCTGCCCGAGCGCAACCGCTTCTTCAAGGGTTTGGCGACCTGGATCGGGTTTCGCCAGCTGCGCGTCGATTACGAGCCGGCCGAGCGCCAGCACGGCACCACCAACTGGAGCTATGCGAGCCTGCTCGGCCTCTCGGTCGAAGGGCTGACATCCTTCTCGGTCGCGCCGCTGCGGGTCGCGAGCCTGCTCGGCATGCTGCTCGCGGTCAGCGCGCTCTTGTTCGGCGTGTGGATGGTGATCGAGGCCATCGTCTATGAGCGCACCGTGCCGGGCTATCCTTCGCTGATCGTCAGCGTCATGGTGATCGGCGGCGTGCAGCTTCTCATGATCGGCATCATGGGCGAGTATATCGGCAAGATCCTGTCGGAGATCAAAGCGCGGCCGGTCTATTTCGTCGCCGAGCACAGCGTGAAGACGGCGGGCGAAGACAGCGCGCGCGCCGCTGCCGAGTGAAGATTCGGACGTGACCGTCGTGGCAGACGAGCGGAACGCGGAAGCCGCGCAGCAGCGCGCACCCCGGCGCGTCTGGCTGGTCGCCGACGATTACGGCATCTCGCCCGCGGTCAATGCCGCCATCCGCGATCTCGCGCTGCGCCGCCGTCTCAGCGCGACGTCCGTCATGGTGGTGGCGCCGAGCTTCGATCGCTCCGAGGCCGCGCGCCTCGCCATGCCCGACGGCGCGGGCGTCAAACTCGCGATCGGGCTGCACCTCACGCTGACCGCGCCGTACCGGCCGCTCTCGGCCGGCTTCCGGCCGACGCGGGCCGGCGCTTTTCTGCCGCTCGCCCCCCTGATGGGCCGCGCGGCCCTCGGCCGCCTCGATCAGGTGGCGCTCTCCGCCGAGATCGCGGCCCAGCTCGCGGCCTTCCGGACCGCCTTCGGCCGGCCGCCGGATTTCGTCGACGGTCATCAGCACGTGCAGCTTCTGCCGGCGATCGGCGAGACGCTGCTCGCCGCCATGAAGGAGACGGCGCCGCGCGCCTGGGCGCGCCAATGCGGGCGTGCGGACTCACCCGTGCGGCGCTTGTCCGATCCCAAGGGTCTGCTGCTCGATTTTCTGAGCCGCCGCTTTCGCGCCCGGGCGGCAGCGCTCGGGGTGCGCACCAATCCGGCCTTTGCGGGCACCTATGACTACGGTAGCAAAATGCCGATTGCCGAGCTTTTCCCGCAATTCCTCGACGCCATGCCGGACGGCGGCGTCGTCATGTGTCACCCCGGGCGGATCGATGACGAGCTCGCACGGCTCGATCCGCTCACCGACTTGCGCGAGCAGGAATATGCCTATCTGGCGGGCGACGAATTCGAAGCCTTGCTGCGGCGGCAAGGCGTGGCCCTGGCCTGACGCCTGCGGCGGAGCGCCGCATCCGGCCGGCGGGTCTCCATCCTTCCGCCTTTTGGGAACGCTATCCACCTTTTCACCAGCCACCGGCCGTGCGTCCCGCCCGGCCGGTGCGAACCGGAGGAGCCGTCCGATGACCCCGCAGGAACGTCAGCTCGTCGCCGACCTCTTCGACCGCCTCGCCTCGCTCGAGCCGGAACCGCGCGATCCGGACGCCGAGCGCCTCATCGCCGAGGGATTCCGCCGCGCCCCGCATGGGGGCTACGCGCTGGTGCAGACCGTGTTGGTGCAGGACGAAGCCCTGAAGCGCGCCAATGCCCGCATCGAGGAATTGCAGGCCATGGGCGCCGACGAGGCGCCGCGCCAGGGCGGCGGCTTTCTCGATAATATGCGCGACGCGCTGCTCGGAC
>DATBBS010000019.1:0-6834 GCA_036270895.1 Xanthobacteraceae bacterium | reverse complement strand
CGCCGGAGGTGCGGAACAGCAGGACCAGCATCACCACGCCGACCAGCAGGGCTGTATTGACACGCGGGATGTAGATCTGCCCGGCAAACGCCTCCGACGTATGCAGGATCGCGAGCCGCGGCAGAAAGCCGAGCTGGATCGCCTGGCGCACCAGCGAATAGGCGCCGGTGATCACGGCCTGGCTCGCGATGATGGTGGCGGCGGTGGCGAGCACGATCATCGTCAGCAACATCTGCTCCGGGACCATGCGGTAGAAGGGATTCTCGATCGCCGCCGGATCGGCCAGCACCTTGGCGCCCTGCCCGAAGTAATTGATGAGCAGCGCCGGCAGCACCAGGGTGAGCCACGCGGTCTGGATCGGCTTGCGGCCGAAATGGCCGAGATCGGCATAGAGCGCCTCGCCGCCGGTCACCGCGAGAAAGACGAGGCCGAGCGTGACGAGCCCGATATGGCCGTGTCCGCTCACGAACTCGATGGCGTAGAGCGGATTGATCGCGCCGAGCACGCTGGGGTCGTCGCGGATGTGCAGCAGGCCCGCGACCGCGATGGCGATGAACCAGACCGCCATGACGGGTCCGAAGAAGGTCGCGACGCTCGCGGTTCCGCGCCGCTGCACCGCGAACAGGGCGATCAGGATCACCACCGTGATCGGCAGCACGAAATGCTCGAATTGCGGCGTCGCGAGCTTGAGCCCCTCGACGGCGGAGAGCACCGAGATCGCCGGCGTGATCACGGAATCGCCGAGGAACATGGAGGCGCCGATCACGCCCAGCATGAACACCAGCGGCGTGCGCCGGCCGATGGCGCGCGTGGCGAGCGCCGTCAACGACAGGGTGCCGCCCTCGCCGTTATTATCGGCGCGCAGCAGGATCAGCACATATTTCAGGGTCACGACGATGATCAGCGACCACAGGATCATCGACAGGACGCCGAGCACGATGGCCCGCGTCATCGGCCCGCCGTCCTGGGCCGCGATCACGGCTTCGCGCAGCGCGTAGAGCGGGCTCGTGCCGATGTCGCCATAGACGACCCCGACGCTGCCGAGAGTGAGGGCGAAACTCGTGTCGTGTCCGCATGCGCCCACGACCGCGCCGACCGGAATATCCCCGTGAGGCTTGTCCATGGAACCAGGCTCGGTACGCCGCATCCGCGCGGGCGGCCCTTATAGCATCGCCGCATCGCCCGGCAAGCGCGGACGGCGGTTGGGGACAAACCAGCGCTGGTCCCCGCTCGTTTGGCTCGCCGGCATGGCGGTGATGACCTATGATCGCGCGCGCCCTGGGACCCGGAGTCGTTCGGGTCTCGATATCGGCACGACAGGGAGGTCCGCGCCATGCATGCCTTGATCCTGCGTCATGCGTTCATCGCCTGCGCGCTGGCCTGCGCGTCCGCATCCCCGCTCGCCGCGCAGGACGCCGCCAACAAGGACCGCATGCCGCCGATCGCGGCCGACAAGCTCACCGACGCGCAGAAAAAGGCCGCCGAAGCCTTTGCGGAAGGGCGCGGCTATGCGGTGCGCGGGCCCTTCGTGCCGCTGATCCGCAGCCCGGAGGTCATGCTGCGCGCCAAGGCGATGGGCGACTATCTGCGCTTCAAGAGCACGCTCGGGCCGCGCCTGAACGAGATGGTGATCCTGATCACGGCGCGCGAATGGACCCAGCAATACGAGTGGCACGCCCATCATCCCATCGCCTTGAAAGAGGGCCTGCGGCGCGAGATCGCCGACGCCATCGCGGAGGGCCATCGCCCCGCCGGCATGGCCGAGGACGAGGAGATCGCCTACGACATGGCGACCGAGATCCTGCGCCAGAAACGCGTGAGCGACCCGACCTACCGCCGCGCGCTCGCCCGCTTCGGCGAGCAGGGCGTGATCGATCTTCTCGGCGTGGTCGGCTACTACAATTTCCTCGCCATCGTGATGAACGCGACGCGCACCGGCATGCCGGAGGGCGTGGCGGAGCCGTTGCGGCGGTATCCCGAGTGAGTCACGTGCCGTAGCCTGGATGGAGCGTCAGGACGACGTCCCTTCCGGATGCTTCCGCCGAATTCCGCATGGTTGCGAAAAAGCCCCGCAAACCGGGGCTTTTTCGCTTTCCACGGCTGCACAATACCGCTGAGCCGAGAAGTTGCCCCCAAGGGCAATATCACCTGCGTGCGGCACCTGGGAATGTCTGCGGCGGGGCGATCCGTTATGAGGACGACGACCATGATCGACCGTCGGGCTCTTCTCTCGGCCTTGGCTCTGCTTCCGGCGTTGCGGCCGCGCGCCGCCATCGCACAGCAAACCAGCAACTCCGCTTTCTCGTTTGCCGTGTACGGCGACTCGCGCTCGATGATGTACCTCCCATACAAATCGGATCAGCGGGAGGAAGCGATCAAGCTGATGGTCGATATGTTCGAACTGGTGCTTCCCGAAAAAGTCGCGGAGGAGGTGGTCAGGAAGGACGTGAGGCTCACCTATGATCCGACGACCGATGAGCTGGTTCAGATCGTCATGCCGTTCGAGTCCAAAAGCGAAGTGAGCACGTTGACGGTTGATAAGGGCTGGGTCACCGAGGCATCCGTGGAAGATGTGAAGCTGCTTCCCGGCGTACGCCGCACGATGTTCCGGTTGCAGGGCGGCGAGTGGGTCGCCCGCGAGGTCGTCAAAGATATCAAGAGTGGCAGGGCCGGTTTCATCCTCAACACGGGAGACATGGTGTGGTGGGGCAAGCAAGGCCCCACGCCTTCCGAGAATCCGTACTGGAGGCTGGTGTATGAAGATGTCTTGAAGCAACTGCCGGCCCCGGACGCGCAAATGCGCGCCGTCGGCCTGCCCGGTCGTATTTTCCCCGCCGTAGGCAATCACGAAGTGTGGGACGACTCCGACGTCCAGGGCCTGTTGCAGGCTTTTCCCTACCTCAAGCAGTTCGGTGTTTCCGACAAGAGGCTCATCTATAAGTTCGATTTCAACGGCGCCCTTTTCATCTTCCTGTGGACCGGCAAATACGACTATCGCTCGCCATCGTCGTGGGATGCCGATCGACCCCGGTTCGAAGCGCAGATGAAGGAGTTGACGACGTGGTTGGACGAGGCCAAGGCTGCGGGCATCCGCAAGGTCTTCATCAGCTTCCACGCTCCGACCTTCGCCCGCTCCGGGATGGGGCCCATCCCCGAGCCGCAAAACCCCCACAAGGTGATCGCATCATACGCGAAGGACCTCGAACTGGTCGTGTTCAATGGGCACGTGCACACGACCGAGCTGTACGACGTTGACGGGGTGAAGTACCTGCTGCTGGGCGGCGGCGGCGCGGAACAGGATCCCATTCTTCCGGGCCGCACGGCCTTCAAGGTACCTGCGGGTTATCCGGCCGACCTCTATTGGAAGGGCCGGCCGCCGAAGGAGGAGTACAACTACCTGCTCGTCGATGTCCAACCAGGGCAAAAGACGAAGTTCACATTGAACCGCTTCCGCCCGTGGTCGGCTGAACCGTTCGCAACCGTGGAAGTGTTCAAGTAAATCCGCCGCCGCGTGGTGGCGATGCCGGCTCCTGGCCCCTAGCCGGTGCGAGACACATCGGCGGGGCCGGCGGCGCGTTAAGCGTTCGTTAACCATGAGCGGCGACAATTGCGCCGGGCGACACAGCCTTTTCGGGGCCGCACGGGCTCCATCAGGAGATGTGTCATGGTTCTCGAAATCTTCTCCACGGTCGAGACCCGCCGGCTGCATCATCACAATGACCAATCAGAACGGACTGCCGGCCGTCGCGCCGTGCGGTTCCGGGCTCGGTTGTGCAGTCCGATCGGGACATCACGCTCCACGGCGCTCGCCGGCGCGCCGCTCGGGAGCGCCACATGCTGATCGGGACGCGCGTGACGATCGGTCCGATCTTCCCGGAGGACTTCGGTTTGCTGTTCTGCTGGGCCAACGATGTCGCGGCTGCGCGTCTCGACCTCGCCTATCGCCCCGTTGATCTCGTCAGTCATCGGCAATGGTGCGAGAGCATCGGCCAGGACCCGACCAAGATCATCTTTGCGATCAGGCGGATCCAGGAGACGGCCATCATCGGCTACGTGAACGTCATGAACATCCATCCGGTGCACCGGTCGGCGGATATCGGCCTGAGGATCGGAGAGGAAAAAAACCGCGGCCAGGGCTACGGGAAGGAAGCGCTCGGCCTGGCGATGCACTTCTGCTGGAGCCACGCCAACCTGAACCGGCTCCAATTGATCGTCTTCAAGCACAATCGACGCGCCGTCAGCGCCTACAAGGCGGTCGGGTTCAAGAAGGAGGGGCTGTTGCGCAAGGCCGTCTTCATCGACGGCGAATGGATCGACGTCGTCACCATGGCGGCGTTGCGGCCGGGGCCGAAAAAGCACCGCATATCGGCGGGCGCGCCCGCATCGGATGTCATGCGGGCGACGAGAGCGCCGCTGGCCGCTTCGGGCGTCGCCGCCGGATGACATCGGCGCCCAGTCGCGGCGCGGGGACGGCCGACCCCGCCGACAGGGCTGGCCCGGACAATTAAGAGCCGGTAAACGAAGCGCTGGGATAAAGGGCGTAGACCCATGGGCGCCGCCACATCACATCCGGATCTCCCCTTCTGTGCCCCCGAGGTGGCGGCCGAGATCCGCCGCTGGCTCGGCCATCTCGGCGCCGAGCGCCGCATGTCGGCCAAGACCTGCGAGGCCTATCGGCGCGACGTCCATCAGTTTCTCGCCTTTCTGGCCGAGCATCTCGGCCATCGCGTCACGCTGAGCGGACTTTCGCGCCTCTCTCCCGCCGACGTGCGGGCCTTCATGGCGGCGCGGCGGGCGAACGGGATCGCCGGCCGCTCGCTGATGCGCGGGCTCGCCGGCGCGCGCTCCTTCGCGCGGTTTCTCGAGCGCGACCACAAGGGCAAAGTGGCGGCACTCTCCGCGGTGCGCGCCCCGAGGGTCGCGAAGACGCTGCCGAAGCCGCTCGCGGTCGCGGCCGCCAAGCGCATCGCCGACACCGAATTGCGCGCGGGCGAGGAGCGCGAGCCCTGGGTGCTGGCGCGCGACGCCGCCGTGCTGGCGCTGCTTTACGGCTCGGGCCTGCGCATCTCCGAGGCGCTCGGCCTGAAACCCAGGGACGTCGCCGGCGCGCGCGACTCCCTGACCGTCACCGGCAAGGGCAACAAGGCCCGCATGGTGCCGGTGCTGCCGCAGGTCGCCCGGCTGATCGCCGACTACATGGCGCTCTGTCCCTACGATCTCGCGCCCGCCGGGCCGCTGTTCGTCGGCCAGAAAGGCGGGCCGCTGTCGCCCCGCATCCTCCAGCTCGCGATGGAGCGGCTGCGCGGCGCGCTCAACCTGCCCGACACGGCGACGCCCCATGCGTTGCGCCATTCCTTCGCGACCCACCTGCTTGCCCGCGGCGGCGACCTGCGCTCCATCCAGGAGCTGCTCGGCCACGCCTCGCTCTCGACCACGCAGATCTATACCGAGGTCGACAGCGAGCGCCTGCTCGCGGCCTATCGCAGCGCCCATCCGCGCGCCTGACGCCCGAACGCCGCTGCGCCTTGCCGCCGCGCCCCTCTTGCGCGGACGCCCGGCTGCGTACATCGTCACGCATCTGATTTGATGGGGAGCGACACGCCATGTCTGCGCACGAGGAGTTGGAGCACGCCGAGCACGCCGAGCACGCGGCTCATTCCAACAAGGGGATCGCGCTGCTGATCGCGGTGCTCGCGCTGTTCCTCGCCTTTTCGGAGACCCTCGGCAAGAGCGCGCAGACCGAGGCGCTCAGCAACAATGTCGAGGCCTCGAACCTGTGGGCCTTCTATCAGGCCAAGACGATCCGCCAGACCTCCCTGGTGGTGGCGGCGGACGCGCTGGCGGTCAACCTGCAGACCATCACCGATCCGGCCGTAAAGCAGGCCGCCACGAAGCAGATCGAGAGCTGGCGGGCGACGGCGGCCCGTTACGAATCGGAGCCCAAGCCGACCGGTGGGGAAGGGCGCCGGGAGCTTTCCGCGCGCGCCACCAAGGCGCAGGAGGAGCGCGACCAGGCTCTGGCGAAATACCACCACTATGAATACGCGTCGGCGGCCTTCCAGATCGGCATCGTGCTCGCATCCGCCACGATCATCACCGGCATCACGGCGCTCGCATTCGGCGCCGGCGGGCTCGGGCTGATCGGATTGGTCGTCATGGGGTTCGGCCTGCTGGCGCCGGGCGTGATGCACGATGCGGCGCACCTGTTTTCGCACGCCGCCCATTGAGGCGCGCAACATGAGTCTTGACAGCATGAAATTTGCCGGCGCGACCAAAATGGTGTAGGAGAAAATCCACAGTTGGAATTGCGCCCGGAACGAGGCGCTACGTCGCACATGAAAGCTAGCTGCACGGCCGCCCTCGGGCGGCCTTTTTGTTGGGAGGACCGCCCATGTCGGACCGCGTTGTCGGCGCAACCGGTATTTCATCCGGTCCCGCGCTCGGGGTCCACCGGGGGCCCAGGCGTTGTAAATCCGTTGTTCTTTGCAAGCGACTGCCCGTCCGGAAGCCCCGCGGACCCGCCAGACCCGATCGGGCGGATGCGTAAGGCGCCGCCCTGCGCCTCACATATGGATCGATCGCTTCTCCACCGCCATGGCGGCTTCCTTGATGGCTTCCGACAGCGTCGGGTGGGCGTGGCAGGTGCGGGCGATGTCCTCGGACGAGGCGCCGAATTCCATCGCGACGGCGGCCTCGGCGATCATGTTGCCGGCGTCGGGCCCGAGGATGTGCACGCCGAGCACGCGGTCGGTCTTGGCGTCGGCGAGGATTTTGACGAAGCCGTCGGTCTGGTGGTTGACCTTGGCGCGGCCATTGGCGGTGAACGGGAACTTG
>DATBBS010000018.1:0-14011 GCA_036270895.1 Xanthobacteraceae bacterium | reverse complement strand
AAGCTCGGCCAGCGTCTGCCTGGCGGCGGGAAAATTCGAGCCCCAGGCGATGCGCTCGGCGCCGAACTCCTGCACCAGCCGGCCGAAGAAGGCTTCCGGCGTCGAGCGTCCGTTGCGCGATTCCTCGAAATTGCGGTGGGTCACCTTCAGGTAGACGTTGGGATAGCGTGCGAGCCCGAACAGCGGCGCGGCGGCCGCATAAGGTGGCCCGTCCGCCATCTCGCTGCGCCCCAGGTGATCGATGATGAAACGCACCTTGGGGAAACGCGCGAGCATCGTGCGAGCTGCGCAAAGCCCTTGTGGCGCATCTGCATGCAGACCGGAATCCCCGCCTCGGCGGCGAAATCCCAGGCCGGAAATGTTTTCGGGTCGGCGAACCAGGTCGTCTGCTCCGGCATCGAGGTGCCGGCGGTGTAGAGCCGCAAGCCGGTCAGCCCCTGGGCGATCCAGTGCTTCATCCTGACGACCGCGTCGCGCGCCAAGAGGTCGACCGAGAACACGCCGGTGAAGCGCCGGGGGAAGGCCGCGACCGCCGCCGCCACGTAGCTGTTGTCGAAGGCGTAGACGCTCGACGCCTGCACGACCACCGATTTGGCGACGCCCGCCCGGTCCATCGCCTGGATCATCTGCTCGTACGACACCGGCCGCTCCTGCGACCAGTCGGACTGGCGTCCGCCGATCGGCGCGAGCGGATAGCGCGCGGTATCCGTCGAGACGACGTGCGGATGGATGTCGATCAGGGCCATGGGTTACCGGCAGGGGCAACGGGAAGTGCCCGGGGACAGCCATTATGCCGAACCGGCCAGAAATGCGACATCGAATTTGAGCGACCACCATGCAGGCGCAAGATCCGAAACGTCACCCGTTGCGTTCCCAGAACAGCTCGCGATGCTGCGTCACGCCGCGCCAGGGGCGCGGCGGCGGCATCAGCACCAGGCGACCAGCATCGAAGCGCACGCGGCGCAGCTGATCGGTTCCGATGCGATCGGGGTCGGACGAGGCGTCGACGTGCGTCACCAGCGTGGCGCCGTCGAACGTATAGGCGCCGCAATAGGAGCTGTATTCGCGCTCCGGCTCGCCGTCCGGCAGGACCGCCCGCGCGTCGCACAGCACCGCCACCATACGCCGGTCGGCCGAGAACACCACGACGCCCATCGGGTTGGGGCCATAGGGCGGATGCATCGGCTCGCCCGCGTCGTTGCGCGCCCGCGTCATGACCAGTCGCCATGTGCCCACGATGTCGTTCATGCGCTCTCCCGGCTTTTCGGACGCGGGAGGCTATTGGCGGCGGCGCGCGGGAGTCAAATCCGCGGCGCATCGGCTCTTGCGTCCTCTCCCCCGCTTGCGGGGGAGAGACAGAGAGGGGGAAGCCACACGCGTAGCTCGCGCAAGCGGCTTCCCCTTCCCCGCCCTTCCCCGCAGGCGGGGGAGGGAGCGAGAGAGCCGCGCATGTTGCTCCCCCATTTGCGCGCCTTGACTCCTCGCCCGGCGCGTCGAATGAACAGCGCGGGAGAGAAACTCGGATGGGCGCAAGGCAATTCGGCGCGCGGGTCAAACGGCTGGAGGACCCGGCGCTGCTGACTGGGCGCGGCCGCTTCGTCGACGACGTGAAAATGCCCGGCACGCTCGAAGCCTGCTTCGTGCGCAGCACTTACGCGCATGCCAGGATCCGCTCGATCGACGTCTCGGCCGCGCTGGCGCTGCCCGGCGTGCATGCGGTGCTCACGGCCGACGATCTTCCCGACCCGATGGCGCGCGAGCCGATCCCGATGATCCTGCCGGTGCTCGGCATCGCGGCCTTCCGCACCCAGCTCTGCCTGGCGCGCGACGAGGTGAGCTATGCCGGCCAGACGATCGCCCTGGTGGTCGCCGACAGCCGCTATGTGGCCGAGGACGCGGCCGCGCTGGTCGCGGTCGACTACGAGGTGCTGCCCGCCATCAGCGACTGCCGCGACGCGCTCAAGCCCGGCGCCGCGCCGGTTCATTCCGATCTCGGCTTCAATCTCGCGGCCTCCATCCCGATGGCCTATGGCGATGTCGACGCCGCCTTCGCGAGCGCCGCGCATGTATTCGAGGAGGAGTTCTGGGTGCATCGCGGCGGCGGCATGAGCCTGGAGACCCGCGCGGTGCTGGCGAGCTACGAGCCGGCCGGCGATCTCCTGACCGTGTGGTCGTCGACGCAGACGCCGCATCTCGGCCGCCGCGCGCTCGCCGACCTGCTGGCACGCAATCCCGAATCCATCCGCGTGATCGCCCCCGATGTCGGCGGCGGTTTCGGGCCGAAGGCGCCGTTCTACGCCGAGGAGGCCGTGATCCCGGCGGCGGCCTTGCGGCTCAGCCGTCCGGTCAAATGGATCGAGGACCGTCGCGAGCACTTCATGTGCGCCACCCAGGAGCGCGATCAATACTGGAAGGTGGCGCTCGCGCTCGACACGGCGGGCAGGATCCTCGGCTTCCGCGGCACCATGCTGCACGACACCGGCGCCTTCGTGCCCTGGGGCATCATCATGCCCTATATCGCGGCCGTCACGGTGCCGGGCCCCTACGCGGTCCCGACCTACCGGCTCGACATGACGGTCGTGCTCACCAACAAGGTGGCGACCACACCGGTGCGCGGCGCCGGCCGGCCGCAGGCGGTCTTCGTCATGGAGCGGCTGATGGATCGCGCGGCCCGCGAATTGAATCTCGACCGCGCCGAGCTGCGAAGGCGCAACCTCATCCGGCCCGACCAGATGCCCTATGCGGTCGGGCTGATCTTTCGCGACGGCAAGCCACTGGTCTATCACGGCGGCGATTTCCCGCGCGGCCAGGCGACCGCGCTCGGCCTCGCCGACTATGAGGGTTTCCGTGCCCGCCAGGCCAGCGCGCGCGCTCAAGGCCGCTATATCGGGATCGGCATCGGCAACTATGTGGAGGGCACCGGGCTCGGGCCGTTCGAGGGCGTCACGGTGCGGGTCCTCACCAACGGCAAGGTCGCGGTCGCGACCGGCGCCACCAACCAGGGCCAGGGGCAGCGCACGACGCTGTCGCAGATCATCGCCGACGAGGTCGGCTGCCGCATCGAGGACATCGTGATGACGGTCGGCGACACGGCGGCGATCTCGCAGGGAGTCGGCGCCTTCGCGAGCCGGCAGGCGATCAATGCGGGCTCCTCCGCGCTGATCTCCGGGCAGAGCGTGAAGAAGCAGATCGTCGCGCTCGCGGCGCTCACCCTCGGGGTCAAGGAAAGCGACATCGACGTCGAGGACGGGCGCGCGATCGCGCGCACCGGCAACAAGCCGATCCTGGGTTTCGGCGAGCTCGCCAGGCTGGCACAGGGCGTTCCGGGCGTTTCCTTCGCGGCCGGACAGACGCCGGGCCTCGAGCACACCGCCTATTTCACGCCCGCGCAGGCGTCCTATTGCAACGGCACCCACGTGGTGGAGGTCGAGGTCGACCCGATGACCGGGGGCGCGACCTTGCTGCGCTACACGGTCGGCCATGACAGCGGCAACATCATCAATCCGCTGATCGTCGACGGCCAGGTGCAGGGCGGCGTCGCCCACGGGGTCGGCAACGCGCTGTTCGAGCGCATGACCTATGACGAGAGCGCGCAGCCGCAAAGCATCACCTTCGCGGACTATCTGCTGCCCACGGCGCCCGAGGTGCCGCGCTGCACCATCGAGCATATCGAGACGCCGAACCCGCTCAACCCGCTCGGCGTCAAGGGCGCGGGCGAAGGCGGGACGATTCCCGCACCGGCCGCCATCGTGTCGGCGATCGAGGACGCGCTCGCGCCCTTCGGGGTGCGGTTCCACGAAGCGCCGCTCACGCCGGCGCGGATCGTGGAAGCGCTGCGGCGGGCGGGCGCGTATGAGAAGATGTCGATCGCATGAGAAGGTCGGAACGGAACGATTTGTTCGTCATTGCGAGCGAAGCGAAGCAATCTCGCGCCACAGAGTTGGCGTGCTTGGCGGGGATTGCTTCGCTTCGCTCGCAATGACAGGCGCATTCCAACCAGGAGAAGCACCCAGCATGACCATCGTGAAATCCAGCCGCGACGGCGGGGTCGCCACCATCACGCTCGACCGCCCGCAGGAGGGCAACCTGCTCACCGTCGAGGGCGTGCGCGAGCTTGCGGCCGCGTTCCGGGCGGCCGGCCAGAGCGACGCCAAGGTGATCGTGCTGCGCGGCAACGGAACGGACTTCTGCCGCGGCCGCGACCCGAAGGGCGGCGCGCCCTCGCCGACCGCCATGAAGATGCGCACCAATGTGTGCGAGCCGATCCTCGATGCCTATGACGCCATGGCGAATGCGTGCCAGCCGATCCTCGGCGTGGTCCAGGGCATGGCGCATGGTTTCGGCGCCGCGGTCGCGGGCGCCTGCGATCTCACCATCGCGCATGACGGCGCGCGCTTCCGCCTGCCCGAGATGGAGAAGGACCTGCCGCCGACCCTCGCGATCTCGGCCCTGATGCCGCGGGTGCCGCGCAAGGCGCTCACCTGGATGGTCTATTCCATGGACGAGCTCGACGCCGCGACGGCGCTGCAGATCGGCATCATCAGCAAGGTGGTGCCCTCGCCGCAAGTCGAGGGCGAGGTCGCCAAGCTGCTCGCCACCCTGACGGCGCGCTCGCCCGAGGCGCTGGTCGCCATGAAGGACTTCTTCCGCGTCGCCCCGCACATGGAGCCGCGCGGCATGGCTGACTACGCGGCAAATCTCCTGGCCGGCGTGCTGTCGTCGGCCGGCAAGTGACCGATTTGTCGCGGCGGGCTGCATTTCACGGCCTCCCGTGCCGTGATAAAAACCGCTCTCTCCACCGTCATTGCCCGCGAAAGCGGGCAATCCAGTACTCCCGCCGTTTCGGTACAGGCGTGTCTCACATTCCTCCCGGGCGTACTGGATGCCCCGCTTTCGCGGGGCATGACGTGGCTTATTCGCTAAGGGAATCGCCATGAGCAATGTCGAGACCGTCTCCGCCACGCAAGGATCGCCGTTCTGGAAATTCTCGCTCGGCTATTATCGCGGCACCGGCGTCTCCGAGGCCTGCCTGGAGCTGCAGGATCGATGCGGCGTCGACGTCAACGTGGTGCTCTTTCTGCTCTGGCTGGCGTCGCAGAAGCGCGTTGTTGCGGCCGATCAGGTCAAGGGGCTCGCCGACAAGGTGCGGCCCTGGCAGACCGATGTGATCGGCCCGATCCGCGCGCTGCGCCGCATGCTCAAGAGCGACGCGCCCCTGCTCGACAAGGGGTCGGCCGAGTTGTTTCGCACTAAGATCAAGGCGGTCGAGCTCGAGTCGGAGCGGCTGCAGCAGGGAGCCATGTACGGCATGGCCGAAAACCTGACGACCGAATCCGCGACGTCGGTCGCGGCGGCCGCGCGGGCCAATATCGCGGCCTACGAGAGCGCGGTGGGGCGACCGTTCATCAAGAGCGCGGTCGACACGATGATCGCCGCGTTGCCGGCGTAGGGTCAAGGAGACGCACATGATCACCCGACGTTCATTCGCGGCCGGCACGGCATCGCTGCTCGCCGCGCCGATGCTGGCGCCGCGCGCCGCCCGCGCCGCCGAGAAATGGCGTCACGCCATTCTGGCCTCCAAGGGCGATGCCGCCTTCTTCTTCATGGCGAAACACAAGGGCTTCTGGGCGAAGCGCGGCCTCGACGTCGACATCATCGAGCTCAAGGGCAGCAAGGACGTGATGCGCGCGGTGCTCGCGGGCGAGGCGGATTCCGCCGATCCGACACCGGGCGACGCCCTGCCGGCGCTCGAGAAGGGCGCCGACTTCAAGTTCGTCGGCTCCAGCATCGAGGGCTATCCTTACGCGATGTATGTGCGCCCGGAGATCAACTCCTGGGCCGAGCTCGCCGACAAGACCTTCGGGGTCTCGGCGCCCGGCTCGGCGCCGCACATGTTCGCGCTGGCGATGCTGCAGACCAAGGGCGTGCCGATCGACAAGATCCAGATCGCCAACACGGGCGGCACGACCAGCCGCATCAAGGCGCTGGTCGCCGGCAAGCTCGACGCCACCGCCGCCTCGACCGAGTTCGTGCCGCTCGCCGCCGAGCTCAAGATCAAGGTGCTGGGCTTCGCCAAGGACGTGGCGCCGCTCTATCCGCGCATCTACGAGGTGATGAGCACGAAGACGATCGCGGCGCGGCGCGACGCGGCGGTCAATTTCCTCGCCGCCTACATGGAAGGGCTGCGCTATTGCGTCGACCATCGCGACGAAGCCATCGCGCTGTCGGCGGAAGTCAACCAGGAGAAGCCGGACGACCCGCGCTACGGCTATTCCTACGACGAGATCGTCAAGGGCGGGCTGCTCTCGCTGAACATGGAAGTCCATCGCGACAAGATCGCCTGGATGCAGGACATGATGATCCACGTCCATGAGCTGGCGAAACCGGTGAATATCGACGCCACCATCGACACCAGCCTGCGCGACAAGGCGCTGCAGATCGTCGGCAAGCGGTGACGGCGGCGGTGGCGGAAGCGGCCCCGCAACCGATGGTGCGCGCCCGCGACGTGGGGCGTGAATTCGCCGCGCCGGATGGCGGCATCGTGCGCGCCGTGGACCGGGTCTCGTTCGACATCGCGGCGGGCGAGTTCGTCGCCATCACCGGCCAGAGCGGCTGCGGCAAGACCACGTTGCTGCGGATGCTGCTCGGGCTGATGCCGAGGACGTCCGGCCTGCTCGAAGCCTCGGGCCGGCCGGTGCTCGGCTGCGAACACAAGCGCGCGATGGTTTTTCAGAACGCCGAGCTTCTGCCCTGGCGCAGCGCGCTCGCCAATGTCGAGCTCGGGCTGGAGACCAAGGGCGTGCCGTCGGCCGAGCGCAAGCGGATCGCGCGGCATTACCTCGAGCTCGTCGGCCTGTCGGGCGCGGAATCGCGCCGGCCCGACCAGCTGTCCGGCGGCATGCGCCAGCGCGTCGGGCTGGCCCGCGCGCTCGCGGTCGATCCCGACCTCCTGCTCATGGACGAGCCCTTCGGCGCGCTCGACGCCCATACCCGCGAAGGCCTGCAAGCCGAGCTGATCCGCCTGCACGAACAGATGAACAAGACCATCGTGTTCGTCACCCATGACCTCGACGAGGCGGTGCTGCTGGCGGACCGCGTCTTCGTGATGTCGCCCGCGGGGACGCTCGCCGAGATCGTCGACATCCCGATCCCGCGTCCGCGCAGCGATCCGGAGCTCATCCGCACCACGCCGCTGTTCACCGACAAGCGCTATCACATCTGGCAGACCATGCGGCGCCTGGAAGTGGAATCGCGCGCCGGAGCGGCCGCATGAGCGAGGCGCCCATGCCGCAGCCGCCAAACGCCCGCGCCGCCGGACTCGCGGCCTTCCTCAAACGGCACCCGAGCGTGCTGGCGATCGGCTCCTTCGTGCTGCTGATGGCGATCTGGGAGCTCGCCGGGCGCGGCGGCAATCCGCTGCTCACCTCGCATCCGAGCGCCGTCTACGCGGCGCTCGTCAAGCAGCTGTCGTCGGGCGTGCTGGTCAACGCCTTTTTGCAGAGCCTGCAGCCGCTGCTCATCGGCTATGGGCTTGCGGTGCTGCTCGGCGTCCCGATCGGACTGGTGCTGGGCCGCTCCTGGGTGATCGAAAAGAGCTTCGGCTTCTATTTCGTCGGCCTCGACGCCACCCCGCTGGTCGCCTTCCTGCCCGTGTTCATCCTGTGGTTCGGGCTGCATGTGCTGGTGAAAATCGTCATCGTTTTCCTGTTCTCAATCACGCCGATCGTGATCAACACCTGGATGGGCGTCAAAGGCGTGCCAAAGACCCTGGTCGAGGTCGGAAAATCCTTCGTCGGCTCGGAAAGCTTCATCACGCGCAAGATCGTGCTGCCGCACGCGCTGCCCTCGATCGTGGTGGGGTTGCGGCTCGGCATCGGCCGCGCCATCATCGCCATGGCGGTGGCCGAGCTGTTTACGGCGCTCAGCGGCCTCGGGGGACTCCTGCTCAAGCGCTCGGAAGACTACGACACGGCGGGCATGTTCGTGCCGGCCTTCGTGTTCATGGCCATGGGCATCATCGCAAACTACTTCCTCGCCGCGATGGAGCGGCGCATCGCGCCCTGGCACAAGGCGACGAGCGCCGGGAACGAGTGAGACGGATGCCCGACCGCAGCTATGCCGACCTGCACGAGCATCTCGACCGGCTCGAGCGCGCCGGCTTGCTCTATCGGATCGATGCGCCGGTGAACAAGGACACCGAGATGCATCCGCTGGTGCGCTGGCAGTTCCGCGGCGGCATCGCGGAGAAGGATCGCAAGGCCTTCCTGTTCACCAACATCGTCGACTCGAAAGGCCGGCGCTACGACATACCGGTGGTGGTGGGCGCGTTTGCGACCAACCCGGAGGTCTACCGCATCGGCATGAATGTGGAGACGCTCGACGCGATCGGGCCCGCCTGGGAACGCGCGATCGCCAACCTGATCGCGCCGCGCGTGGTCGAGACCGCGCCCTGCCATGAGGTCGTGCTCACAGGCCGGGACCTCGAGGGCCCGGGCCGTGGCCTGGAGTCGCTGCCGATTCCGATCTCGACGCCCGGTTTCGACGCCGCGCCCTATCTCACCGCCACCTGCGTGATAACCCGCAATCCCGAGACCGGCGTCCAGAACATCGGCACCTATCGGGGCCAGCTCAAGGGGCCGACGCGGCTGGGCATGATGACCCTCGTCAATCTGCGCTCGGGCGGCTACGAGCACTGGAAGAAGAGCCAGGCGGCGGGCCGGAAAATGCCGATCGCGATCGTGGTCGGCTGCCCGCCCGTGGTGGCGTTCCAGGGCCCGCAGAAGCTGCCGCACGAGGTCGACGAGATCGGCGTCGCGGGCGCGCTCGCGGGCGGGCCGATCAACGTCGTGCGCGGGCGCACCGTGGACCTGATGGTGCCGGCCGAGGCGGAGCTCGTGATCGAGGGTTTTGCGGATCCCGACTATCTCGAGCCCGAAGGCCCGTTCGGCGAATCCCACGGCTACGTGGCGCTGGAGGATTTCAACCTCATCATCGAGGTCACGGCGATCACCCGGCGCAGAAACGCGATCATCACGTCGATCATCTCGCAGGTGACGCCGTCGGAATCGAGCGTGGTGAAGCGCCTCGCCTACGAGCCGATGTATCTCGGCTTCCTGCGCGACAAGCTCTCGATCAAGGGCCTCACCCGCGTCTGCCTGCACGAACCGCTGACGAACTTGCGCAAATTCGTGATCCTGCAATTCGCGCGCGCCACGCCGCGCAGCGAGATCTGGCGCGGCCTGCAGGGGGCGCTGACGCTGCAGGCGGTGATCGGCAAATTCGTCATCGCGGTCGACGAGGACATCGACCCCACCAATGCGGATGCGGTATTCTGGGCCATGGCGTATCGCTGCAATCCGATCCGGGACACCCATGTGGTGCCCTATCGCGAGCCCGGCCACGGCCCGCGCACCGGCGACAAGCCCGAGCCGGATTCCGCCATGCTGATCGACGCCACCATGAAGGAGCCGATGCCGCCCTTGGCGCTGCCCAAGCGGGCTTATATGGAAAACGCCAAGGTGCTGTGGGAACGGCTGGGCCTGCCGGCGCTGGCGCCGGAGATGCCGTGGTTCGGCTATTCGCTGGGCGACTGGACCGAGGAATGGGATAACAACGCCGCGGACGCCACCCGCGGCGAATGGATGAATCGCAGCGAATCCTACCGCCAGCGCCGCCGGCGGGGGATTACGCCCAATACACCGAGCAGAGCGGTCGAGGGGAATGATGACGAATAAACCCACGCAGCGCCTGATCGTCGGCATCGCCGGCGCGTCCGGGGTGATCTATGGGGTGCGCATTCTCGAGCTGCTGCGCGACAAGGGCATCGAGACCCATCTGGTGATGAGCAAGTCGGCCGAGATGACGCTCGCCTACGAGACCGATCTCAAGCCCAAGGACGTGCGCGCGCTCGCCTCCGTCAACCATCCGATGGCGGATATCGGCGCCTCGATCTCGTCCGGCTCCTTCCCCACCATGGGCATGGTGATCGCGCCCTGCTCGATCAAGACCATGAGCGAGATCGCAACCGGTGTGACCAGCTCGCTGCTCACGCGGGCGGCCGACGTCGTGCTCAAGGAGAAGCGCCGGCTGGTGCTGGCCCTGCGCGAGACGCCGCTGCATGGCGGACACCTGCGCACCATGACGACGCTCTCCGACATCGGCGCCGTGGTGGCGCCGATCGTGCCGGCCTTCTACACCCGGCCGAAGACGGTCGACGACATCATCAACCACACCTGCGGCCGCCTGCTCGACATGTTCGGCATCGAGACCAAGGCGGTGAAACGCTGGCAAGGCGGACCGGTGGAGGAGGAGTGAACGACGAAGGCCGTCTGGTTCTGACTCGTCATGCCCGGCCTTGGGCCGGGCATCCACGTCTTTAGGCATCGGCAAGAACGTAGACGTGGATGGCCGGGACAAGCCCGGCCATGACGAATGTACTATTCGTCATTCCACCAAATCCCAATACGGGCGGCCACCGAAGCGGGCGACCAGGAAGTCGACGAAGACCCGCACCTTGACCGAGAGATGGCGCGTCTGCGGATAGACCGCATAGAGCGCAATCTCGGGCGCTCTGTAGTCGGTCAGGATGGTGCGCAAACGCCCCTCCTGCAGATCGGCGCCGGCGATGAAGGTGGGCAGCAGCGCGATCCCGCGTCCCCGCACGGCGGCGTCGCGCAAGACTTCGGCATTGTCCGCGCACAGCGTCCACGGAACATTGATCCAGTGATCGCCGTCGGGACCGGTGAGCTTCCACTGCGTGCCGGTGGCAAGGTAGCCGTAGGTCAGGCACGCATGGTCGCGCAGTTCGTTCGGATGTTTCGGGACGCCGTGCTGCGCCAGATAGGCCGGCGCGGCGCACACCACGCGCCGCGCGGGCGTGATCTTGCGGGCGATCAGGCTCGACGACGGCAGGTCGCCGATTCGCAGCGTGACGTCGAAGCCTTCCTGCACCACATCGACGAATTCGTCGCTCAGCACCAGCGCGACCCGCAGCTCGGGATATTGCTCCATCAGGTCCGCGATGGCGCGGCCGAGATGAAGCGTGCCGAACGACATCGGGGCGTTGACGCGCAGGATTCCACGCGGCTCGGCCTGCAGCCGCGTGACCGCCAGATCGGCCTCGTCGAGATCGGCCAGGATCGCGAGGCAGCGTTCGTAATAGGCCCGTCCGTTCTCGGTTGCCGCCACGCTGCGCGTGGTGCGCACCAGCAACTGCACACCGAGCGCCTGCTCGAGGTCGATGACGTATTTGCTCACCGCCGAGCGCGACAGCCGCAACTCGCGCGCGGCCGCCGAGAAGCTGCCGTGCTGGACCACCTTGGTGAAGGCGCGGATGCTCTCCAGCTTGTCCATGCGGTCGTCCGCGCTCCCGGTGGATTGTCCACGAAACAGAGACAGATTTACCACAAATTCGCTGATTGTCTTTAATTCGACGCATGGCGATATGGGGATGCGGAGCACAAATCGAACCCCAGGAGGTTGTCATGATTGCGGTCAGACACGGAAAGGACCGGGGTGTCGCCAACTTCGGCTGGCTGGACAGCCGACACACCTTCTCGTTCGGCGACTATCACGATCCGAGACACATGGGCTTCGGGCCCCTGCGGGTGATCAACGAGGACCGGGTCGAGCCGGGCCGCGGATTCGACACCCACGGGCATCGCGACATGGAGATCATCTCCTATGTGCTGGAGGGCGCGCTGGAGCATAAGGACAGCATCGGCACCGGATCGGTGATCCGGCCGGGCGACGTGCAGGTGATGTCCGCCGGCACCGGCATCCGGCACAGCGAGTTCAACCACTCCAAGGACAAGCCGGTGCACTTCCTGCAGATCTGGGTGCTACCCGACCGGCAGGGCATTGCGCCGCGCTACGATCAAAAGACCTTCTCCGAAACAGAGAAGCGCGGGCGGCTTCGCCTCGTCGGCTCGCCCGACGGACGCGATGGATCGATCGTGATCCATCAGGATGCCGCGATCTACGCATCGCTCCTTCGCGGCGGCGACAAGGTCAGCCATGCGCTGGCGGCGGGCCGCAAGGGCTGGGTGCAGGTGATCCGCGGCACGGTCGAGCTCAACGGCGAAACCCTGCGGGCGGGCGACGGCGCAGCCGCGAAGGACGAATCCGCGCTCACGGTCGCGGCACTGGACGACGCGGAAATTCTCCTGTTCGATCTGCCGTGAGGTGCAACGATGTCGGGTGACGGCGGCCGCACTGGCCGCCGCTTCCGACATTCGCGGAAAGGCACGGCTGACGCGCATGGCCAGTCACGAGGGCACACGCGGCGATCACGACGCTTCCCGGCCGCCGCCGCGGCCGGTATCGGCATGGAGCCCGTTCCGCCATCCGACCTTCACGGTGTTGTGGACCGCCACCGTGGTGGCGAACATCGGCACCTGGATGTACACGGCGGCCTCCGGCTGGCTGATGACGGGTCTCAATCCGGACCCGCTGATCGTGTCGCTTGTTCAGGTCGCGGCCAGCCTGCCGGTGTTCGTGTTCGCGTTGCCGGCGGGCGCCCTGGCCGACATCATCGACCGGCGGCGCTTCCTGATCGCCGTCGAGGTGGCGACCACGGCGGTCAGCGCGATTTTCGCCGCCCTGGTCGGTCTCGACCTGGTGACGCCGATCAGCTTGCTGATCTTCACCTTCCTCATCGGCGCCACCGGCGCCCTGGCGGCGCCCGCGTGGCAATCGATCGTCCCGCAGCTCGTGCCGCGAGCGGACCTGCAGTCGGCGGTCGCCGTCAACAGCATCGGGTTCAACATCAGCCGCGCGATCGGGCCTGCGCTCGGCGGCGCCGTCACGGCGGCGCTCGGGATTGCGGCGCCATTCTGGATCAACGCGGCGAGCAATCTCGGCGTTGTCGGCGGGCTCGCGTGGTGGCGCTCGCCGCAAAAGGGAGGAGGCCATCTCCCGGCGGAACGATTCGGCAGTGCCCTGCGGATGGGAATCCGGCACGCGCGGAATAACCCGCATCTGCGCGCGACGCTGATCCGTGCCGTCGGATTCTTTCTGTTCGCCAGCGCCTATTGGGCGCTGCTGCCGCTGGTCGCCCGCAACCAGATCGCGGCCGGTCCCGAAATCTATGGCCTGCTGCTCGGCGCGATCGGGGCCGGCGCGGTCGCGGGCGCCCTCATGCTGCCGTGGCTGAAGGCGCGGCTGGGACCCGACCGGGTGGTGGCGGCGGGAACCGTCGGCACCGCGGTCGCGCTGGTGCTGTTCGGCCTCGCACGCAATACCGCCACCGGCCTCGCGGCGAGCCTCATCGCCGGCATATCCTGGATCGCGCTGTTGTCGACCCTCAACGTGTCGGCGCAGGTCGCCTTGCCCGAATGGGTGCGCGGACGCGGCCTTGCGCTGTTCATGACGACCTATTTCGGCGCGCACACGGTCGGCAGCGCGGTCTGGGGCCAGGTGGCGACGCTGCTCGGGCTGCCGCTCACGCATTTCATTGCGGCCGCCGGGGCGCTGCTGACCATTCCGCTGACCTGGCGCTGGCATCTGCAGACCGCCGCGAACCTCGACCTGACGCCCTCGATGCATTGGCCGGCGCCGATCGTCAGCCAGGACGTGGCGGAGGATCGAGGCCCGGTCCTGGTGACGGTCGACTATCGGATCGATCCGAAAACCCGCGAGATCTTTCTCGCCGCGCTCGACCGTCTCGGCAACGAGCGCCGCCGCGACGGCGCCTATGCGTGGGGCGTGTTCGAGGACGCCGCCGAGCCGGGACGCTTCGTCGAGACCTTCCTGGTCGAATCCTGGCTGGAGCATCTGCGCCAGCATGCGCGTGTCACCAATGCGGACCGCCTGTTGCAGAGCGAGATCCAGCGCTGCAATCTCGAGGGCCCCCCCAAGGTCACGCATATGATCGCGGTCGAGCGCAAGTGAAGGGGTCGCACAAGCTCCGCCGTGTCGTTGCGGGGTGGCTCGCGGTCGCGGTCGCCATCGTGGCATGGAGCGGCGCCGCGCCGGCGCAGGATTTTCCCGCCCGCCCGATCCGGCTGGTGGT
>DATBBS010000017.1:0-2068 GCA_036270895.1 Xanthobacteraceae bacterium | reverse complement strand
TACGAATGGGTGCCGGGCGTCGGCCAAAAAGCGCTGGTGCATCCTTCCGGCCACGCCAACGGCATGACCTTCGACCGCGAGGGCCGGCTGACCATCGCGGGCTGGTCGCAACGCACCATCTGGCGGATCGAGCCCGACGGCGCCTTCACCACCATCGCGTCACGCTACCAGGGCAAGAAATTCAACAGCCCGAACGATATCGTGGTGCGCAGTGACGGCAGCGTGTATTGGACCGATTCCGCCGGCGGCCTCGTGATCCCGGGCATGGCGGGCGAGGACATGCAGCGCCATCTCGACATCCAGGGCGTCTTCCGCTTGACCCCGCAGGGCGAGGTCAAGCTGGTGGTCGAGGATACGGTCTATCCCAACGGGCTGTGCTTCAGTCCCGACGAATCCATCCTTTATGTCAACGACACGCGGCTCGGCCTGATCCGCGCCTTCGACGTCAATCCCGACGGCAGCGTCAAAAACGGCCGCGTGTTTCACAAGCTCACCGGCACCGAGCCGGGCGTTGCCGACGGCATGAAATGCGACCGCGAGGGCAATGTCTATTGCACCGGCCCGGGCGGCATCCACGTGATGGACCCGGGCGGCGCTTTGCTTGGGCGCCTGCGCGTCCCCGGACACAACACCAACCTGGCCTGGGGCGACGACGATTGGCGTTCGCTCTACGTCACCACGTATCACTGCGTCTATCGCACCCGTCTGAATATCCCCGGCGTCGCCGTCTGGTAGGAGCAAGCATGGCTTGGCAGTTCGAGCTGGTGGCGGGACCCTATGAGGGGCCGACCGGCGGCGTGGTGCGCGACGGCGATGCGGTCATCTTCAGCACGATCGACGAGGGCCGGTTGTTGCGCTTCGACCCGAAGACAAGCGCGGTAACCGAGGCGCGGCGCTACACCAACCGGGTGAACGGCCTCGCACGCGGGCCGGGCGGGGAGCTCTACGGCGCGCAGGAGGGCGGGCGGCGGCTGATCGAATTCACGCCCGACGGCCGGGTGGTGCCGGTCGATGCGCTGCTCGACGGCAAGTATCACAATCAGCCGAGCGACCTCGTGGTCGACCGGCAGCACCGGATCTATTTCACCGACCCGCGCCACGCCGTGATCCCGTTCGGGCCGGCGATCTTTCCCTTTCTCGATCATTGCTCGGTGCTCCGCCTCGAGCGCAACGACCGGCGCGCCTGGGTGGCGAACCGGATCACCTATGACACGGTATCGCCGCGCGCGGTGGCGCTCGCACCCGACGGGAATACGCTCTACGTCGCCGACGGCGAGCCGCACGACACCCAGGCGCGCGAGTTGCGCGCCTATCCGATCCGCCGTGACGGCACCGTGGACCACCCGGCCGTGCTGCACACCTTCGGCCGCGATCATCGCGGACCGCAGCGCGGCATCGAGGGCCTGTGTCTCGACCAGGACGGCAACATCGTCGCGGTCGGCGGCTGGCGGCGCAACGGTCCGGGCCCGCTCATCTATGTTTTCTCGCCGCAGGGCGCCGTCATCGAGAGCCATGCGTTTCCGGCCGACCTGCCGAACAAATGTTGTTTCGGCGGACCCGGCCTGGATACGCTTTATGTCACCACCGGCGGCGGACATCTTTATCGCGCGAAGACGGATCGGTCCGGGCTGGCTTAGGGGCGACCGCCATGGAGACATGCGATGCAGCGTAGACTCCATTCCCTCGTTCTGGCGCTCCTCGCATCCATTCTCTGCGCGAATGCCCAGGCGCAGGACTATCCATCGCGCTACATCCGGGTCATCGTCGGCCCGGGTCCCGACATCGTGGCGCGGCTGTTCGGGCCGATGATCACCGACACCCTGGCCAGCAGGTGGTGGTCGAGCCGCGGCCGGGCGCGGGCGGCACCATCGCGGCGCAGGCGGTCGCGAATTCGCCGCCCGACGGCTACAATCTGCTGCTCGCCAGCGCGTCCTACACCATCAACACGGCGCTCGGCCAAAGCCCGCTCGATCTCGCCAAGGATTTTGCGCCAGTCGGCCTCGTGGTCACGGTGCCCTTCGTGCTCGTGGTGCATCCATCGGTGCCCGCCAAGACGCTGGCCGAGCTG
>DATBBS010000016.1:0-14192 GCA_036270895.1 Xanthobacteraceae bacterium | reverse complement strand
CGGCTTCATGGTGACGTCGCCGCGCTACAAGCCGGTGCACGACAACGCCTATGTAAAGACCTATGCGCTGCTCGAGGAGATGGGCAAGCCGATCTCGTTCCACGCCGCCTATAACTGGAACGACCAGTCGCTGTCGATGACGAACCGCTTCATCTCGGTGCACGCGCTCGGCTTCATGTGGTTCAACATGGTCCATATGACCAACTGGGTGGTCAACGGCCTGCCCGAGCGTTTCCCCAAGCTCAAGGTGATGTGGGTGGAGAGCGGGCTGACCTGGGCCTATGGCCTGATGCAGCGGCTCGACCATTCCTACATGATGCGCACCTCGGACTGCCCCTCGCTCAAGCGCAAGCCGAGCGAATACATGCGCGAGATGTTCTACTCGACCCAGCCGATGGAGAAGCCGGATGACCCTTCCATCCTGGAGGCGACCTTCAAGATGATCAACGCCGAGACCCAGCTGGTGTGGTCGTCGGACTATCCGCACTGGGATTTCGACCTGCCGAGCGTGATCTACGACCTGCCGTTCCTCTCCGAGCAGGCCAAGCGCAACATCCTGGGCGGCAACGCGGCGCGGCTCCTGGGCCTCGACCCCAAGCCGGTGAAGAAGATTCCGTAGCGCCGCGATCGGCGCGCGCGCGACTCGACGCGTCATGCCCCCGCGCCAAGGCCCGCCGGCAGCGATCGCCGAGACCTTCGGCGCCGCCCTGCGCCTGCATCAATCCGGGCGGCTGCAGGACGCCGAGGCGCTTTATCGCAAGATCCTGTCGCTCGACCCGTCCCATGTGGGCAGCCTCCACTACCTCGGCGTCCTCGCGCACCAGGCCGGCCGCAGCGAGCAGGCCGCCGACTTGATCGCACGCGCGATCGCGCTCAATCCCGCCATCCCGGATTGCCACTATAATCTGGGCCTGGTGCAGAGCGCGCTCGGACGCCTCGATGCCGCGGCGGGCGATTTTCGCAAGGCGACCGAGCTCAAGCCCGACTATGCCGAGGCGTACATGGACCTCGGCACCGTCCTCAAGCGGCAAAGCAAACCGGACGACGCCATGGCGTGCTACCGCCGCGCCCTGCAGCTGCGGCCGGATTCGGCGGTGATCCACTACAACCTCGCAAATCTCCTCGCCGACCAAGGCCGCCTCGCCGAGGCGGTCGAGAGCTATCAGCAGGCGATCAGGCTCGCGCCGTCCGTCGCGATGATCCACAACAACCTGGGCGCCGCGCTGCTGGCGCAAAACAATTTCATCGGCGCGGTCGTCGAATATCAGCACGCGCTGCGCTGCGATCCCAAGCTCACCGAAGCGGCCGCCAATATCGGCCGTGTGATCGATCGCGTCATGCAGGCGGTGCGCGGCGGCGGCGGCACGCGGGCGAAGACGCTGTTCGTTCATTGCGTCGAAAACCTGTCGATCGCTCCGGACGACGTCGACCTGCGCACGCCCCTGCGTGCGGCGCTCACCGAGCCGTGGGGGCGCCCGACCGACCTCCTCGGCGTCTGCGCCGCGGTGCTCAAGAAAGACCCGGCGATCCGCGCCTGCATCGAGCGGGCCGCGACGAGCTGGCCGACGCGCCTCGCCGCGCCGCAGCTGTTCGGGCCGTCGGAGCGCGCCGCGCTCGCGGACGACGACTTGTTGCGCTGCCTGCTGCAATCGACGCGCCTCGCCGATCTGGCGATCGAGCGCCTGCTGACCAATATCCGCGCCATCATGCTGGACGAGGCCGTCGCGGTTCCCGAGACCGCCGACGCGGGAGACCTCGCATTCGGTTGCGCGCTCGCGCAACAGTGCTTCCTCAACGACTACGTTTATGACGCGCCGTCAGCCGAGTTGGCGCGGGCCGCCGGGCTGCGCGAGCGGCTCGCGGCCGCGTGGGCGGCGGGCCACGAGGTTCCCGCCGCCTGGCTCGTCGCGGTCGCGGCCTTTTTTCCGCTCGGCGCGGTGCCGGGAAGCCGCGCCGCGCCGCGCTGGCGCGATCCTGGCCGCCTGCGGTCTCGGCGCTCCTCGCGCAGCAGGTGGCGGAGCCGGCCGACGAAGACCGCCTGCGCGACACGATTGCGCGGATCACCCCGATCGAGGATGACGTGTCGCTGGCGGTGCAGCGCCAATATGCGGAAAATCCCTATCCGCGCTGGGTGCGGTCGCCCGCGATCGATACGCCGATGTCGCTCGACGAGCATGTCGGCGGCATGTTTCCCCTGGCGCCGTTCCGCAAGCTCGCCAAGACGGGCGGCGCCGACATCCTGATCGCCGGATGCGGCACCGGACAGCAGGCGCTCGATGTGGCCGGCTGGATCGCCAGTTCGCGCATCCTCGCCATCGACCTCAGCCTGCCGAGCCTCGCCTATGCGACGCGCAAGGCGCGCGAACTCGGCATCGCCAACATCGCGTTCGCGCAGGCGGACATTCTCAAGCTTGGCGCGCTCGGCCGCGTGTTCGACAGCATCGAGGCGATGGGTGTGCTGCATCATCTCGCCGACCCATGGGCCGGCTGGGCGGTCCTGCTGTCGCTGCTCGCACCGGGCGGCGTGATGCGCATCGGCCTCTACAGCGAGCTTGCCCGGCAGGATATCGTCGCGGCGCGCAATCTCATCGCCGAGCGCGGCTACCGGGCGACCGCGGACGACATCCGCCGCTCCCGGCAGGAGCTGATCGCGGTCGCGGCCGACCAGCGCCTGCATTTCGTCCAGGACTCATGGGATTTCTTCAGCATCAGCGAATGCCGCGATCTCCTGTTTCACGTGCAGGAGCACCGGATGACGCTGCCGGCGATCAAGGAATTCCTCACCCGGCATCGCCTGCAGTTTCTCGGCTTCGAGCTCAGCGAGCCGTTATGGCGCGGCTACGCGGCCCGCTTCCCGGCCGACCCGGCGCGCATCGATCTCGACTGCTGGCACGTGTTCGAAACCGAGAATCCGCGCAGCTTCAAGGGCATGTATCAGTTCTGGGTGCAGAAGCCTGCCACGTAGGCTCGGAGCCGGCGCCAGAGGTCGCACGCTTCGCTCTGCCAGATGCAGGCGTCACTCCTGTAAAGCGACACGGAAACAGGCGACGGGTCGCGCCAAGAACAGGGCCCCGGCCGCGAATTTACAGGGCCCGGCGCTGTTTTTTCCTGATGATACAGCCGAAAAACAGCGGATTTACAGGGCCGGGTGATGTCGCCAACCCGGGTGCCCGCGGCCCGCCTCGAGACCTCGTCCTTGTTTTGTGTCTCATGTCGGGGGTGCATTCCGGGACAGGTTTCCTGCAAACAGCAGGGAATCTGCAGGGACCCTCCTCTCCACGACCGGCCGCCCTGCAGGAACGCGGTCCGGCGATTCCCCCAATGATAAGGGTCGCGCGAGGCAGCCCGTGTGTTTGCTTTCATTCGCCGCGATGGCGTGAGACATGCCGCCCTCATGAAAAACGCCCGCGCGGATTTCCGGCGGGCGCAATTCCGACTGTGGATTTTCTCCTACACCATTTTGCCGCGCTCGTCAAAAAAACGGCTGTCAAGACTCATGATTGATACCGATGCAAAGATCGCGTCCGCAATAGGACACCCATCCGATAAATCGGGCAGCTTGCAGAGTGTGGACCGCAATGGCACAAAGGAATTCAACCAAAAAGTAGTCCCATGCTCATAGCGCTGACCGGCGCCACCGGCTTTATCGGGCAGCACCTGCTGCACGTATTGCCCAAGAGTGGCCACCGGGTCCGTTTGCTGCTGCGTCGGCCCGCACGCACGCCGATGCCGGTCGCGAGCGCGGTCATTGGCGATCTTGCCCGGCCGCAAAACATGTCGGCCGCACTGGAGGGGGTGGATGCAGTCATCCACTCCGCGGGTGCGACGCCAGCGATGTCCGGCGTTCCCGAGGACGACTACCGGGTGCTCAACACGGAAGCGACGATCAACCTCGCGCGTGCGGCGCGGCGAGCGGGAGCAACGCGCTTCCTCTTCCTTTCCTCCATTCGCGCCCAGTGCGGACCGACGGCCAGCACAGTGCTGACCGAGGCGGTTGAACCGGAGCCGACTGATGCCTACGGAAAATCGAAGCTCGCGGCCGAGCGCGGGCTCGCCGAGCTCGACCTCGACTGGGTGGCGCTGCGCGCGGTCCTGGTCTATGGGCCGGGCGTGAAAGGAAACATGGCACAATTGATGCGGCTCGCTCGCTCGCCCTACCCGCTGCCGATCGACGGTTTCACGGCGCGCCGCTCGTTGCTCGCATTGGAAAATCTAGCCGCGGCCGTCGAGGTCCTGCTGACGGCGCCAGGAACGCTGCGGCGGCCGTTGATTGCCGCTGATCCTCAGGCTCTCACGATTGCGCAGATGATCGCGGCCATGCGTCATGGAGTTGGACGTCGCCCCGGTACCTTTCCGTTCCCACCCGCTCTGCTCAGGCCCCTGCTCCACGGCGCCGGCCGACCAGAGATCTATGAGCGCCTTGTGGGCTCACTCGTCGTCGATTCCTCCGCATTGATGAAATTAGGCTGGACGCCGCCTGTTGCGACTCCTGTTGGTCTTGCGAAGTTGATGCAAGCCACCGCGACGTGAAGGATTACCCTGGCCAGACCATTTCCTGTCGTATCGCTGTCATTTGTCGGTCCGTAGCATACCCGCCGCATGACATGACAGGAGGCTCGATTGGGCAGGTCTTGGTTCGCACTCGCAATATTGGCGTCGTTCGCGGTATCGCCGGCCTTTTCGCAATATTCGTCGGTGATCACGGCGTGCCGATGGGACAGCAAACAGGTCTGTGCCGGCGCGCTGCCGGAGGACGGGCGGCTCGCCCGATGCATCGAGGAGAATTTCGATCGTCTCGGTGACTCGTGCCGGGCCGCGCTGGTCAACATCGCCACGGTCCGGCAGGCCTGCGGCCCCGATATCGCGCTGCAGTGCCCCGGCACCAAGCCCGGCGCGGGGCGCCTGCTGCTGTGCGTCAAGGCGCACTATGCGGCGCTGGGCGAGACGTGCCGCCATGCGATCGGCCACGCGGTCGAGCGCAACGTGCGGGCTCATTGACGCGAGCGCCCGGCGGCGCCAGGGCGCGCCCCCCAGGCCCGCCACCCTACTGCGCCGTGATATTGGCGGCCTTGGCGAGCGTCACCGCGATGTCGACCTCGCGGGCGACGCGCGCGTCGAAATCCTCCGGCCGCATGATCATCGGCTCGACGCCGAGCTTCGCGAGCTTCTCCTTGATGGCGGCGCTCTCGATCGTGGCGACGGTCTCGCGGTGAATCTTCGCCACGATGTCGCGCGGCGTCTGCTTCGGCACGAAGGCGCCGTTCCAGAAGTCGAAATCGGAATTCGGCACGCCCGACTCCAGCGTGGTCGGGACATTGGGCAGCGCGGCGGCGCGCTTCGCCCCGCTCACCGCCAAGGCCAGGAGCTTGCCCTCGGCGATGAACGGCCCCGCCACCGGCAGCGGACAGAAATAGAAATCGACCCGTCCGGTGAGCACCTCGGTCAAGGCTTCCGGCGCGCCCTTGAAGGGCACGACCTGGCCCTGGAAATCCGCCGCGATGCGGAAGCGCTCGGCGGTGAGATGGGGCGGCGTGCCGATGCCGGCGGCCGCATAATTGATCGCGCCCGCCTTCTGCCTGGCGAGGGCGATCAGCTCTTGCACCGACTTGACGTTCTTTTCCGGTGCGATAACCAGCACCAGCGGCACATTGGCCAGGGGCGTGATGCCGGAAAAATCGCGCACCGGATCGTAGGGCACGTTCGGCTGGATCGCCGGCACGGTCACGATCGCATTGGAATGCACCAGGATCGTATAGCCGTCGGGCTCCGCCCGCGCGACCGCACTCGCCCCGACCGTCGTGCCGCCGCCCAGCCGGTTTTCGACGATGAAGGAGTGCCCGAGGCGGGCACCCATCGCCTCGAAGATGGTGCGTGGAATGAGATCGGTCGCGCTGCCCGCCCCATAAGGCACGATCACGCGGACATTCTTGGCCGGCCAGTCGTCGGCTCGCGCGGGCCGGGACCCGAAGGCCGAGAGGCCGGCCAGGGATGAAAGCGAACCGGCACCGAGCTTCAGCGCGTCGCGGCGATTCATGCGATTTCGCTCCCTGAAGGCTGCCCCGACATTCCAGGGGCAGCACGCATCCATCCTATGCCGATCGGCGCGCCATCGGGGGAGCATAATGACGCAAATCTGGGCGTGGGCGCCGGGACCGAATGGCGCAGCCGGACGTTATGTCAGGGCTGCGGCAGCTTGGTGCCGCTGATGCCGGGCACCGCGCCAAGGGCTGCGGACCGGCCGGAATGGAGTTGCCATGCGCATCCGTGTCGGGTCCGAGCTGCATTTCGAGTTTCCTCAGACGACACCGATGATCGTGATGCTGAGCGTGCATTTCTCGCGCTTCCCCGACCTCGAGGCTCCCGATTCCCTGATGGCGACCCCGTCGGTCCCGATCGAAGGCTATCGCGACAGCTTCGGCAACTGGTGCAACCGTCTGGTGGCGCCGGCCGGCCATTTCACCCTCGGCACCAGCGCGGTCATTCGCGATTCCGGCGTGCCGGATCCGCCCGCGCCCGACGCCCTGCAGCACCAGGTCCAGCATCTGCCGGCCGACACGCTGCAATTTTTGCTGGGCAGCCGCTATTGCGAGACCGACCGCCTGTCCGACGAGGCGTGGCGGCTGTTCGCCCACACGCCGCTCGGCTGGCCGCGGGTGCAGGCGATCTGCGACTTCGTGCATGACCACATCGTGTTCGGCTACGAGCATTCGCGGCCCACGCGGACCGCCTACGAGGCCTATGTGGAGCGCCGCGGGGTCTGCCGCGACTTCGCCCATCTGGCGGTCGCTTTCTGCCGCTGCCTCAATATCCCGACACGCTATTGCACCGGCTACATCACCGATATCGGCTTGCCGCTGCCCCACGCGTCGATGGATTTCTCCGCCTGGATCGAGGTCTATCTCGGCGGCCGCTGGCACGGCTTCGATCCGCGCAACAACGCCCCGCGCATCGGCCGCATCCTGATCGCCCATGGCCGCGACGCCGCCGACGTGCCGCTTACCCACAGCTTCGGTCCCAACAGCTTGTCGAGCTTCCGCGTCTGGGCCGACGAAGCGCCGGCCGGATGACCGCCGAGCTTATTCCGTGCCCGCGATCCCCGCCTGCTGGACGATCCTGCCCCAGCGCGCGATCTCCGACTTCACGAAAGCCTTGAGCTCGTCGGGCGGCGGCGTGAGCTGCGGAATAGCGCCGTCGCGGATCAGGTCCTTCTTGAGTTCCGGATCGTCCATGATGGCGCGGATCTCCGCGTTGAGCTTGGCGACGATCTCCTTCGGGGTCTGGCCCTGGGTCGCCACCATGTGCCAGGAGGCGGTGTCGAAGCCCGGCACGCCGACCTCGGCAAGTGGGGGTATCTCGGGCGCCGCGGTGACACGTTCCCTGGTGGTGACGCCGAGCGCGCGCAGCTTGCCGGCCGCGATCAACGGCAGCGCCGGCGGCACGTCGCTGAACATGAACTGGATATGGCCGCCGATGACGTCGTTGAGCGCCGGCAGCGTGCCCTTGTAGGGGACGTGAATGAGATTGAGATCGAAGGCGCTCTTGAACAGCTCGGCGTTGAGGTGATGGAAGGTGCCGGGGCCCGGCGTCCCGAAGGCGATCTCGCCCGGCTTGTCGCGCGCGAGCTTGACCAGATCCGCAACCGACCGCACCGGCAGATCCGGGTTGACCACCAGCACATAGGGCACGCGCGCCACCAGGGCGACCGGCGCGAGATCGACGGTCGGATCGTAGGGCAGGCTTTTGCGCACCGTGACGTTGAGCGCCATCGGGGTCGAGGACGCCATCATGAGGGTGTAGCCGTCGGCGGGCGAGCGCGCGACCGCGGTCGCGGCGATCACCGCGCTCGCGCCGGGCTTGTTCTCGATCACGAAGGGCCGCCCGAGACGCTGCTCCAGCTTGCGCCCGAGCAGGCGCGCGAACAGGTCGGTCGCCCCGCCCGGCGTATAGGGCACCACGAAGGTGACCGGCCGCGCCGGATAGTCCTCCGCCAGCGCATGCCCCGCGCCGCCGAGCAGCACGCAGCCGACCAGGGCGGATCGCATCAATGCCTTCATCGGTTTCACCTCGGACTCAAAGGGGATTTCGGCTCGCCTGTCTCGCATGACAGACTTGGACCGAAACGCGCCCGGCCGCAACCGCGCGCCGGCGCCGGATTGCTGCGACATTCCATGCATTTGCGCGGCCCATGCGGGCCGGTAACCGCGCCTTAAACCACCCGCTTTAGCGTGGCGGTCGGGATTGCGGGACCCCGGGGCGCACCACATGGCGGGCAAGACCAGACGCACGGCCGAGCGGCGCGAGCCGGCGTCGGACGACGAGTCCGGCCCCTCGCCCGAACGGCGCCGGCCCGAGGGCGGCCCGCGACGCGCGGCACCGCGCAAAGGCGGGCGCCGCCGGCGCAAGGGCGGCTGGCGCATCGGACGCTTGGTCTATTGGGGCGCGGTCGCGGCGCTCTGGCTGGTGATCGCGGCGATCGGGGTGGTGTTCTGGGTCGGCTCGCATCTGCCGCCGATCCAGTCGCTGGAGATCCCGAGGCGCCCGCCGTCGATCCAGATCGTCGGCCTCGACGGCCGCGTGCTCGCCAACCGCGGCGAGATGGGCGGCGCCGCCGTCCCGCTCAAGGAGCTGCCGCCTTTCCTGCCAAAAGCCTTCGTCGCCATCGAGGACCGCCGCTTCTTCTTCCACCACGGCATCGATCCGGTCGGGCTCGGCCGCGCCGTGATGGCCAACGTGCTCCATCGCGGCGTCGCGCAGGGCGGCTCGACCCTCACGCAGCAGCTCGCCAAGAACCTGTTCCTGACCCAGGAGCGCACGCTCACCCGCAAGCTGCAGGAGGTCGTGCTCGCGCTGTGGCTCGAGCACAAATACAGCAAGGCGGAGATCATCGAGCTCTATCTCAACCGGGTCTATTTCGGCGCGGGCGCCTACGGGGTCGAGGCGGCGGCGCAACGCTATTTCGGCAAGTCGGCCCGCAACGTGACGCTCGCCGAATCCGCCCTCCTCGCCGGCCTGGTCAAATCACCCTCGCGGCTGGCGCCCACGAAGAATTTCGACGGCGCCGAGCGGCGCGCCCAGCTGGTGCTCGCCGCCATGTCGGATGCCGGCCTCATCAACGAGGGGGCCGCCAAGGTCGCCATGATGCATCCGCCGCGCATCGTCGCGCAGTCCGCGAGCGGAGCGGTGAACTACGTGGCCGACTGGGTGATGGACGTGGTCAACGACCTGATCGGCCGGGTCGAGGAGGATATCGTGGTCGAGACCACGCTCGATCCGCTGCTGCAGGGCGCGGCCGAGAAGTCCCTGGTCGATACGCTTGCCCAGAAGGGCGAGAAATTCGACGTCGAGCAGGGCGCGCTGATCGCCATGACGCCGGAGGGCGCGGTGCGGGCGATGGTGGGCGGCAGGAATTATGCCGAGAGCCAGTTCAACCGCGCGGTCGCGGCCAAGCGCCAGCCGGGCTCGGCCTTCAAGCCCTTCGTCTATCTTACGGCGCTGGAGCGCGGGCTCACCCCCGACACGGTGCGCGACGACAAGCCGATCGAGATGAAGGGCTGGCGGCCGGAGAATTACGGCCACGAATATTACGGGCCGGTGACGCTCACCCAGGCGCTCGCCATGTCGCTCAACACCGTGTCGGTGCGGCTCACGCTGGAATTCGGGCCGACCGCGGTGGCGAAGACCGCCTATCGGCTGGGCATCGCCTCCAAGCTCGAGCCCAATCCCTCGCTCGCGCTCGGCACCTCGGAAGTCTCGGTGATCGAGCTCGTGAGTGCCTATGCGCCCTTCGCCAACGGCGGAAACATGGTGGTGCCGCACGTGGTCGAGCGCATCCACACGCTCGACGGCAAGAAGACGCTCTATTCCGCCGCCAACACCTCCTTCGGCCGCGTGGTCGACGCGCGCTATGTCGGCATGATGAATGCGATGATGCGCCAGACCCTGCTGATGGGCACGGCGCATAGCGCGTCGCTGCCGGGCTGGGTGGCGGCCGGCAAGACCGGCACCAGCCAGGATTTCCGCGACGCCTGGTTCATCGGCTACACCGGCCACCTGGTCACCGGCGTGTGGCTCGGCAACGACGATTCCTCGCCGACCAAGAAGGCGACCGGGGGCAGCCTGCCGGTCGACATCTGGAGCCGCTTCATGAAGGTGGCGCACCAGAACATTCCGCTCGCCGATCTGCCCGGGCTCGGGCGCGGCGGTGGAATATTGCCGCCGCCGGCTCCGCCGGCGCCCGCAGTCGCTTCAACGGATCGGCTGACGCCGGCCGACCGGCTGGCGCCCGTCCCGGTCGCGTCCGCCGGCAATGTGCGGCCGCAGGCCGACCGCGGGCTCGACGGCTGGTTTCTGGATCGCCTGTTCGGCGGGCGGTAAGGGCAGCGCGCCCGGCTTCATCTCGCCGCGGCCATCGCCCGCGCGGCGTGCGCCTCCGGGCGGGAGCGCCCATCGAGCCGCAGGGTCAGGCAGAAGGCCGACCCGCCGCTGCGCCGGAACGACGCCAGCGGCGTCGTGATCACCCGGTAGCCGTGCGCGGCCAGCCGGTCGCGCAGATCGCGGCTCGCGCCATCCGCCATCACCACCGCGTCGCCGAGGCACACCGCATTGGCGGCGAGCCGGCCCGCGTCCGCGGCCGTCAGCGCGATGCAGCGCTCGGCGCCGACCCGATCGCGGATGAGCGCCCTGCCCTCTTCCGTGAAGGCCTCGGGCACGTAAATCACCTCGCCGCGCGGCAACGGACAGAGCGCCGTATCGAGATGATAGAAGCGCGGATCCGCAAGCGCGAGGGCGACCGCCTCCACCCCGAAAGTGTCCTCGACCGCGCGGCGCGCGGCGGCGTCGGAACGTTGGCCATATCCCATCCAAAATTGGCGGCGCGCCGCGTCCCATACGCAGTCGCCGGCGCCTTCGAGCACGAGGCCGTCGGGGAGCTTGCGCACCGCGTCGATCAGGCCGCGCGCCTGCAGCCAATGAAACGCCGCCGCGAAGTGCGGCTCCTCGGCCTGGCGCTGCGGGTGGCGGAAGCGCGCCAGCAATGCCGTGCCGTCGAGCACGATGGCGGAGTTGGCGGTGAAGACGAGGTCGGGAACGCCGGGCTCGCCCGGCACCACCTCGATCCGCGCGCCGAGCACCCTGAGCCTGGCGCACAGCGCCTCCCACTCGCGGGCGGACGCGGCCGCATGCGCGCGCCCGTCGCGCGCCCAGCGTTGCGGATCCATCCACGGGTTGATGCTGTAGGTCACCGCGAAGTGCCGCGGGTGACCCATCAGAAAATGAGCGTCCGGCTCCGCATCCGACATGTCCATCAGCGCCCCCTCCCCATGATGATTTCAGGTCTCGACCGCCGCCGGCCTCCGTGCATGCACGAGATCCCCCAGAACCTCCGTGAGCCGGTCGAGCGCCCAATCGAGGTCGTCGGCCGCGATCATCAGCGGCGGCGCAAGGCGAACCACGGTGCCGTGCGTCTCCTTCGAGAGCACGCCCTTGGTCAGCAGCCGCTCGCAGGCCTCCCGCGCGTTCGCGAGGCGCGGGTCGAGCTCGACGCCGGCCCACAGGCCGAGGCCGCGAACCTCCCGCACCGCCGGATTGCGCAGGGCGCGCAGGCGCTCGAGCATATGGGCGCCGAGGCGGCGGCTGCGCTCCACCAGCGCTTCGTCGCGCATCACATGAATGGCTTCGAGGCCGACCGCGGCGGCGAGCGGATTGCCGCCGAAGGTCGAGCCGTGCGAGCCGGGCGTGAAGACCTCCATGAGGTCGCGGCGCGCCACGAAGGCCGAGACCGGCAGGACGCCGCCGCCCAGCGCCTTGCCGAGCACGAGGCCGTCGGGGCGAATACCCTCATGCTCGAAGGCGAACCACCGGCCGGTCCGGCCAAATCCCGACTGCACCTCGTCGAGGATCAGGAGCACGTCATGCGCGTCGCACAGGCGCCGCACGCCGGCGAGCCAGCCCTTTGGCGGCACCACGATGCCGGCTTCGCCCTGGATCGGCTCGATCAGCACCGCCGCGGTTTCGGGCGTGATCGCCCGTTCGAGCGCCGCGAGATCGCCGAAGCGAACGGCGCGGAAGCCCGGCGTGAACGGCCCGAACCCGTCGCGGTAATCCGCCTCGGACGAGAAGCCGACGATCGTCGTCGTGCGTCCGTGGAAATTGCCTTCGGCGACGATGATCTCGGCCCGGTCCGGCGGAATGCCCTTGCGCCGATAGCCCCAGCGCCGGGCCGCCTTGATGGCGGTCTCGACGGCCTCCGCTCCGGTGTTCATCGGCAGCGCCGCGTCGAGGCCGGTCAGGCCGCACAGTTCCGCCAGGAAGGGCCCGAGCCGGTCGTTGTAGAAGGCGCGCGACGGCACCGCGAGCCGCGCCGCCTGCGCGGCCAAAGCGGCGACGATGCGGGGATGGGCGTGACCGTGGCTCGCCGCCGAATAGGCGCTCATCATGTCGACATAGCGCCGGCCCGCCGTGTCCCACAGATGCGCGCCCTCGCCGCGCGCCAGCACCACGGGAAGCGGCTCATAGTTCGGCGCGCAATATCGCTGCTCGAGCTCGACCGGCGTCATGCGACCAGGATACTGATTCGCCGCCGCCGCAGATGTCGAAGTTGGTGCCGCGCACGGCGGAATTCGCGGCGCCCGGCCGCCGCGACAGCCGAAACGGCGGCGCGCTAGAGCGGGATGACTTTTCGTCGAACGTCACCCCGCTCTGGTTTATTGCAGGAGCATGATCTTTTCCGAAAGCCGGTACCCACTTTTCGGGTTCATGCTCTATTGTTGGAGCATGATCCTTTCCGAAAACCGGTGCCCACTTTTCGGGATCATGCTCTAGGGTTTGCGGACGAAAAGCGATTCCGGGTAGCCGAGGAACCGCCGCACCGGGCGCAACGCGATGTGGCTGACGATCCGGGCAACCCCGAGCCCGCGATCGTCGATCAGCGCGGTCGTCAGCACCTGGTATTCGGCCAGATCGGGGCAGGCGAAGCGGACCAGATAGTCGAAGGTGCCGCTGACCTCCCAGCACTCGACCGCCTCCTCGATGGTGGCGAGGCGCCGCTCGAACTGCTCATGCTGGCCGTGCCGCTCCAGGGCGATTTCGGCGAAGACGGTCAGGGGCCGGGACAGCAATTCCACCGCCACAAGCGCCTGGTAGCCGATGATGAGGCCGGACGCCTCCAGGCGCCGCACGCGCTCCAGACAGGCGCGCGGCGACAGGCTGACCTTCTCGGCCACCCGTTGAATGGTCGCGCGGCCGTCGCGTTGCAGCACGGCCAGGATGCGGATGTCGACACGGTCGAGGGCGGGCGGACGCTTCGAGCCCATGCGCACCTCAATAGCCCGCGGGATCGCCGGCCACAACTCGGCAGCGCGTGCGGCTGCGCCACGCGCGCTGCGCCTCCTACAAAATCACCACGGGATCAGCCTCGCCGGGATCCGCCCGGCCGCCGCGCCGCGCGCGTCATGGCCCAGACCACCAGCGTGATCACGCCGGGAATCGCGATGCCCCAGACCAGCGGCCAGGCGGTCGTGCCGAGCGACTGGCCGACCAGCGCGCCGGTCGCCGCCGCCACCGACTGCTGCACGCAGCCGATCAGCGACGAGGCGGCGCCCGCGCGCTCGGGGAAGGGCTGCAACGCCCCGGCGAGCGCCTGCGGCATCGCCAGCCCCATGCCGAACAGATAGACCATCATGGGCGCCACGATGCCGCCGACCGCCTCGGGCGCTAGCGCGGTGGCGAGCACCATCGCGAGCCCGCCGAGCGCCATCGCGCGCGCCCCCCACCCGATGGTGCGGTCGAGACCCAGCCGGGTCACGAAGGTGGCGGCGAGCCAGGTGCCGATCACATAGCCCAGGCTGGCGGCCGCGAAGGACAGGCCGAAGCCGAAGGGCGTGAGCCCATGCGTGATCTGCAGCACGAAGGGCGAGCCCGAGATGAAGGCGAACAACCCCGCATAGCCGGCCGCCACGATCGCCAGATGGGCGCGCACGCCGCGGTGGCGGGCGACGACAAGAATGCTGGCCCACATGCCGGATGCGGGCGCGGGCGGGCGCGGCCGCAGCGTCTCGGGCAGAAGCCAGCGCACCGCGGCGGCCGCCACAATGCCGGCCAGGAAGATGAACACGAAGCAGGCGCGCCAGCCGAAACCCGCCTGCAGCAGGCTGCCGATCAGCGGCGCGACGATCGGCGCCAGCCCCATGATCATC
>DATBBS010000015.1:0-2391 GCA_036270895.1 Xanthobacteraceae bacterium | reverse complement strand
AGAACATCACACGATGCGTACCGAAGAACACCGTCCCGTCCGCCTGTCAGAGTACCGGCCGCCCGATTGGCTGGTGGAAACCGTCCATCTCGACGTCAAGCTCCATCCGACGCAGACGCCGGTTCGCGCGACGATGAATTTCAAACCCAACCCCGCGGCCGGTGCCCCTGCTCCGCTCGTGCTCGATGGCGATGGGCTCACTCTTGTTTCACTGAAGATCGATGGCGTGGCCGTCGCCAAGGATGCCTATGTGGCAACCCCGAACGGCCTCACCATTGCGCAGCCACCGCATCGGCCGTTCACGCTGGAGATCGAGACGCTGGTCGATCCGACCGCCAATACGCAGCTGAGCGGCCTCTATCGGGCGGGAGAAACCTATTGCACCCAATGCGAGGCGGAGGGCTTTCGCCGCATCACCTACTTTCCCGACCGGCCCGACGTGATGGCGGTCTACACCACGCGCATCGAAGCCGAGAAGGCGGACGCGCCGGTGCTGCTGTCGAACGGAAATCTCGTCGCCTCCGGCGACGTCGCCGGAACCACGCGCCATTTCGCGGTATGGCACGACCCGTTTCCCAAGCCCTCGTATCTGTTCGCGCTGGTCGGCGGCGCGCTCGGCTACGTGGAAGACGTGTTCGTCACCCTATCGGGGCGCAACGTCACGCTGCGCATCTATGTGGAGCCCGGCAAGGAAAGCCGCGCCGGCTTCGCCATGGATGCGCTGAAGCGCGCCATGCGCTGGGACGAGCAGGCGTTCGGACGCGAATACGATCTGGATATCTTCATGATCGTCGCGGTCTCGGCCTTCAACATGGGTGCGATGGAGAACAAGGGCCTCAATATATTCAACGACAAATACGTGCTGGCGACGCCCGACACCGCGACCGACGCCGACTATGCGAGCATCGACGGAATCATCGCGCACGAATATTTCCACAACTGGACCGGCAACCGCATCACCTGCCGCGACTGGTTCCAGCTCTGCCTCAAGGAAGGCCTCACCGTCTTCCGCGACCAGGAATACACCGCCGACCAGCGCTCGCGGCCGGTCAAGCGCATCGCCGACGTCAGGGTGCTGCGCGCGCACCAGTTCGTCGAGGATGCCGGCCCCCTCGCCCATCCGGTGCGGCCCGACAGCTACCGCGAGATCAACAATTTCTACACGCCGACCGTCTACGAGAAGGGCGCCGAGATCGTGCGCATGCTCAAGACGCTGCTCGGCGCGCAAGGCTTTCGCAAGGGCATGGACCTCTATTTCGACCGCCATGACGGCCGCGCCGCCACGATCGAGGACTTCATCGGCTGCTTCGCCGACGCGACCGGGAGCGATCTGACCCAATTCCTGCGCTGGTACCGGCAGGCCGGCACGCCCGAGGTCGCCGTGACCATGAGCCACGACGCCAAGGCCAAGACCTGCACCCTGCAGCTAGCCCAGATGCTGCGGCCGACCCCGGGCCAGTCGGTCAAGGAACCGATGGTGATCCCCCTCGCGGTCGGGCTGATTGCGCCCGACGGCCATGATCTGCCGCTCACCCTCGCCGATGGCCGCACGGTCGAGCGCGGCGTCCTTGTGCTCAGCGATCCTGCCGAGACCTTCGTGTTCGCCCATGTGGCGGCGCGGCCGGTCGCGTCGCTCAACCGCGCCTTCTCGGCGCCGGTCAAGCTCACCGCCAACCTCACGCCCGACGACCTGCACTTTCTCGCCGCCCATGACAGCGATCCGTTCAACCGCTGGCAGGCGCTGCAAAGCCTCGCCTCGACGCTGCTCACGGACAATGTCAGGGCGTTGCGCGCGGGCCACCCGATGCGCACGGATGGCGGCCTGATCGCGGCGCTGGGCGCGATCCTGGCCGATCCGCAGGTCGAGCCGGCCTTCGCGGCGCAGGCGCTGGCGGTGCCGTCGGAGGCCGACATCGCGCGCGAGCTCGGCCGCGACGTCGACCCGGACGCGATTTTCACTGCACGCGTGGCCTTGCGCGCGGAGATCGGGAATGCGCTCGGTTCCGCGCTGCGCGATGCCTATCGCCGCTTGTCGGACAGCGGTCCCTACACCCCGGATGCGGCAAGCGCCGGCCGCCGTAGCCTCAAGAATATTGCGCTGGACCTCCTCGCCGCCTCGGGCAGCTCGGCCGCGATCGCACTCGCGGCCCGCCAATACCAGTCGGCCGACAACATGACCGACCGCATGGCGGCGGTGTCGACACTCTCGCTCTACCCGGTGCGCGAGCGCCAGGCCGCCATCGACGATTTCTACCGCCGCTATCAGTCCGATCCGCTGGTGATCGACAAATGGTTCGCGCTGCAGGCCGCGATTCCGGAGCCGGGGACGCTCGATCGGGTGCACGAGCTCACCCGCCACCCCGCCTTTTCGCTCGGAAACCCGAACCGCGT
>DATBBS010000014.1:0-2718 GCA_036270895.1 Xanthobacteraceae bacterium | reverse complement strand
ACCACCTTCTCGGCATTGACCACGATGACGTTGTCGCCGCAGTCGACATGGGGGGTGTAGGTCGGCTTGTGCTTGCCGCGCAGCCGCATCGCGATCAGCGAGGCGAGCCGGCCGACGACGAGGCCCTGGGCGTCGATCATCACCCATTTCTTCTCGACTTCGGCAGGTTTGGCCGAATAGGTCTTCATGAGCGTCTTCCGTGAATTTCTGGCCGGCCTTGACGGCGGCACCACCGGGCTGCGCTTCTAGCGCGTGGCGGTATTCGGGTCAACGCCGGGAAGCTACTTTAAACTTAGCTGAATCAATATCTTACGATTTAGGTGCTATATTACCGGGTCATAATCACCTGGACGCGGTCGGAATTGAATAGGTCGAGGTTGCGTGCGCCACCGGCACTTCGTCGCCTTCCGAGCAGAGCGTTACCTCCCCGACCGCCAGCCGCTTGCCGACCTTCAACAGCCGGCATTCGGCGATCAGCGCGCCCGGGGCGGGCTTCCTGAGGAAATTGATGTGGAGGCTGGTGGTGACCGCCAGCGGCACCCAGCCGATCGAGGCAAGGAGCGCCACATACATGGTGACGTCGGCCAGCATCATCAGGGTCGGACCCGAAATCGTCCCGCCCGGACGCGTGGCCTTGGGTTGCGGCGCCAGTCGCACGCGCGCACGGCCGCGCACGGCCTCGAGAATGGCGAGGCCGCTGTCGGCATGAAAGGCTTCCGGAAATTCCGCCGCGAGCCGCCGTTCGAGCTCCGCCGCCGTGAGCGATGCGTTCATGCCCCCTGCCCCAAGGTCATCGACTGCCGTTATCCCGGATCGCCACCCTCGCGCCGCAGGGCGGATCGGATACAATCAAGCAAGGCGTGTCCCCAAGAAACCAGACCACGATGCAAGCCACCAGCCCCGCTCCGCAAGCCACATCCTCGCCGATCGTGCTGCGCCAGGATAGCGGCGGCATCGCGCTCATCACCCTCAACCGTCCGGCGCTGCGCAACACATTATCCGAATCCATGATGGCGGCGCTGGGCGAGGCCTTTGCGGCCGTCGCGCAGGACCCGCGGATGCGCGCCGTGGTGATCACGGCCGAGGGTCCGGCCTTCTGCGCCGGCCACGACCTCAAGGAGCTCACCGCCCGACGCGACGATCCCGATCGCGGTCGCGCCTATTACCGTGAGGTCATGGAAAGCTGCAACGCGCTGATGCAGGCGATCGTCCGCCTGCCGCAACCGGTCATCGCGGCGGTCCAGGGCATCGCGACGGCGGCCGGCTGCCAGCTGGTCGCGAGCTGCGACCTCGCGGTCGCCTCCGCGCGGGCGGGCTTCTGCACGCCCGGTGTCGACATCGGCCTGTTCTGCTCGACCCCGATGGTCGCGCTCACGCGCAATGTCGCGCGCAAGCACGCGATGGAGATGCTGCTCACCGGCGACACGATCACGGCCGAGCACGCGCTGCGCATCGGTCTCGTCAACCGCGTGGTGCCGCCCGGAACCGAGCGCGACGAGGCCATCAAGCTGGCGCGCCGGATCGCAGCGAAATCATCCACCGCGATCCGCTTCGGCAAGGAGGCCTTCTACCGCCAGATCGACATGGAACTTTCCGACGCCTACCGGCTAGTCTCGCAGGTGATGGTGGACAACATGTTGCGGTACGACGCCACCGAAGGCATCGCCGCCTTCCTGGAAAAGCGCGAACCGGATTGGAAAGACGACTGAATCCCTGCGCGAATCTTTTCGATAAAAAAAAGAGTCGATGAAAAAAGGCGCGACGCAAAAAAGCTTGCGCCCGAGACGCGACTTCCGTCATGGTGAGAGCAATGCACATCGTGCTCCAAGAGCGCAGCAGACATAAATTGTGGCACACGCAAGGGGGAGTAACGCCATGCCGAACCGGACTTCACTCGTCACCGCCGTGCTGGCCCTGTGCGCCGTCGGCGCATTATCGCTCGGCGCGCGTGCCGAGACTCCGGAAGATCGGCAGGCCTGCATCGACGACGTCCACGCGCATTGCGGGGAATTCATCCCCGACCGCGACGCGATCGTTGCGTGCCTGAAGCGCAAGCTGAAGACGATCAGCCCGGCCTGCCGGATCGTCATGACCAGGCCGGTCAAACGCTCGGACGCCGTCAGGAATTAAGCCCAACGCGCCCTCGCGGTCCCGTCGCCGCCGCCATATATATCTGGTTCCTCTGATCGGCGGCGGCGCGATGAACCACGAGAGCTACGACGACGGCTACATCCGCGGCATTCTCAACACCGTGAAGACGATCGCCATGGTGGGCGTGTCCGCCAAGGACAGCCGGCCGAGCTATTTCGCCTTCAAGTATCTGCTCGAGCGCGGCTACCGCATGATCCCGGTCAATCCCGGCCTTGCCGGCAAGGACCTGCTCGGCCAGAAAGCCTATGCGCGGCTCGCCGACATTCCCGAGCCGGTCGACATGGTCGACATTTTCCGCGCCTCCGCCTTCGCACTGCCGATCGTCGAGGAGGCGCTGAAGATGCAGCCGCGTCCGCGCGTGGTGTGGATGCAACTCGGCATCCGCAACGACGCGGCGGCGACGCTGGCCGAACAGAACGGGATGAGGGTGGTGATGAACCGCTGCCCGAAGATCGAATACGGCCGGCTGTCGTCGGAAATCTCCTGGATGGGCGTCAACTCGCGCACCCTCACCTCCAAGAGGGCGCAGATTTCCGGCCGCGGCATCCAGCGCATGTCGCTCAACCG
>DATBBS010000013.1:0-5638 GCA_036270895.1 Xanthobacteraceae bacterium | reverse complement strand
GCCGCCGCAGCTCGCCGAGCTGCAACGGCTGTTTCTCGACCTCGGTTTCGTGGTGCGCGCCCTGCACCAGGGCTTCAACCGCTATCTCGGGGCGGGCGTGCTCGGCAATGTCGGCGACCTCATCGAGCTCACGCAAATACGCCCGCCCGACGCCGACCTGCCGGTCTGGACCGGGCCGCTCTACACCGCCGAGGTCAACCGGCGCACACGTATATATGGGTGCGCCGCCTGCGGCGCCGAGACGGTGCTGGGAGACGGCGGTGCCCCCGCCACCATCGAGGCACTGAAAGCCGCCGGTTGCCGCCAATGCGGGGAAAAGATTTTCCGGCGGCGCCCCGGCGAGCCGCCGACATGACAGGAGCCATCATGCGGGTCATCCGCACGATCATCATGGTGGCGACGGTGATTGCCGCGCTTCCCGCCGCGGCGCAGACGTCGGCGCCAACCTGGCCGGCGGCGCCCGTGAGTCTGGTGGTGCCCTTCGCGGCCGGCGGGCCGATGGACACGATCGGACGCATCCTGGCGCCGCGCCTGGGCGAGATTCTCGGCCAGCAGGTGGTGATCGAGAATGTCGGCGGCGCCGGCGGCATGACGGGTACCGCGCGCGTCGCCAAGGCGGCACCCGACGGCTACCAGCTCGTGCTCGGTAATATCGGCACCCACGCGCAGAACCAGACGCTCTACAAGCATCCGCTCTATGACGCGGCCGCCGATTTCGCGCCGGTTGCGCTGATTGCCGAGACGCCGCTGGTGCTGATCGCGCGCCCGGACCTGCCGGCGGACGATCTGCCGGGCTTCATCGCCTATGCGCGGGCCCATGAGGCCGCGATGCAGTTCGGGTCGGGCGGCGCCGGCTCCGCCACCCATATCGCCTGCGCGCTCCTCAACGCGGCGATCGGGATCAGCCCGACGCATATTCCGTACCGGGGCGGCGCGCCCGCCATGCAGGACCTGATCGGCGGGCGGATCGACTATCTCTGCCTCGATACGCCGCTCGCGATGCCGCAGATCGAGAGCCGCACCGTGAAAGCAATCGCGATCCTGACGCGGGCGCGCGCGCGTCGCCTGCCGGCGCTCGCTTCCGCGCATGAGCAGGGCCTGACGGACTTCGAGGCCTCCAACTGGTGCGCCTTGTTCCTGCCCAAACGCACGCCCGCCGGGATCGTGCGGCGTCTGCACGACGCGGCCGTCGGCGCCATGGAAACCGCGGCGGTGCAGGAGAAGCTGCAACAGATCGGGGCGAGCGTGGTGGCGCCCGACCGCCGCTCGCCCGAATATCTGCAGAATTTCGTGACCAGCGAGATCGCGCGCTGGGCAGCGCCCATCCGGGCGAGCGGCGTGTCGATGGATTGAAGCCAATCGTCCGTGGACTCGGCCCTTCGTCATGGCCGGGCATAGCCGTTCGAAGAACGGCGTCGCTTCGCTCGCCTATGTCCCGGCCATCCACGTCTTTGGGTGTGACTCGCGACTTAAGACGTGGATGCCCGGCACGAGGCCGGGCATGACGGTGTCAGCAGCAGGATGCCGCTCAGGAAATGCTGGCGGTGGCCCGCTCGGGCAGATAGGTCAGCGCCGCTGCCGTGGGCGCGGCCGGGACCAGGATGGGCTGCACCGCGCGCATGCGGTTGAGCGCCTTGACGAATCCCTCGAACCACATCTGGCCGGTATTGTTGCGCAGCTTGCCCATCATGTCGTTCCAGCGGGCGCGACGCTCCTCGAGCGGCATGTCCCAGGCGCGCCCGATGGCCTGCGCCATGCCGTCGATGTCGTGCGGATTGACCAAGACCGCGGCGTCGAGCTCCTTGGCGGCGCCGGCAAACTCGGACAGCACGAGCACGCCCGGATCGGTCGGGTTTTGCGCCGCCACATATTCCTTGGCGACCAGGTTCATGCCGTCATGGAACGGCGTGACCAGGCCCACCTGCGCGACGCGATAGAAACCAACCAGCGTCGACTGGGCATAGCCCTTGTAGAGGTAGCGGATCGGGGTCCAATCGACCTCGCTGTGCCGGCCGTTCACCTCGCTCACGAGCTTCGCCAGGTCCTGTTGCAGATGCCCATAGGCCGCGATCTGGCAGCGTGACGGCACCGCGATCTGAAGGAACGACACCCCGCCCTTGAGGGCCGGCTGTGCCGCGAGCATCCGGTCGAAGGCGCGAATGCGGTTTTCGATCCCCTTGGAGTAATCGACGCGGTCGACCCCGATGGCGAGCTTGGCGCCCTGCAGGCTGGCCCTCAGCCGCGAAAACTCATGGCGTCCCGCCGACTTGGCGGCGCGCGCCGCAAAGGCGTCGGCGTCGATGCCGATCGGGAAGGCGCCGATGCGCGAGACGCCCCATTTCGAGGCGACCGAATCGTTGACCACGCGCAGCCCGAACTCGTGGGTCAGATAGTTGGCGAAGTTCCGGCTGTCGTCCTCGGTCTGGAACCCGATCAGGTCGTAGGCGAGCAGCGCCTCCACCAGATCGCGATGGTTCGGAACGTTCACGATCGCGCTCCGGCTCGGCCACGGCGTATGCAGGAAGAAGCCGATCGGCCGCTCGACCTTCAGCCGCCGCAATTCCTCGCCGAGGGTGAGGAAATGGTAGTCGTGGATCCAGTAGGTCGTGTCGGGACGACAGAAGCGCAGCAGCCCGCGCGCCATGAAGGCGTTGACTTCGCGATAGCAGCGGTAATCGTCGAGCGTCGCCTCGATCAGGTCCGGGCGCGAATGCAGCGCAGGCCACAGGACCGAATTGGAGAATCCCTCATAATAGCCTTTGTACTGGGCGGCCGGCAGATCGACCGTCGCGATGGCGCCGGTACCCAGCGCCTCGATCTCGGCGAAAGAATCCTTCTGCGACGCGTCGCGCAGCCGCCCGCTCGATCCGACCCAGATGGCGCCGGAGCGCTGAACCACCGGCAGCAGCGCGCTTGCAAGGCCGCCGCTGATCGGTTCGTCCAGTTTGGCTTTCGTCACCCGGTTCGAAACGACAACGAGGCTCATGCGTCGACCTCCAACTCTGACGATTTGTTAACCTTCGGAACTCGGTAAGGTTCCGTTCTGGCTGCGTTGCAGCGTCTCGCAAAATTCCGGTGGTCATGCGGGCACTTACGTTGGCGGGACCGCATCATGAGGACCTCACGTGCTGGCGTAGGCCATGGTCGACAGGAGCGCGACCTCGGCGTGGCGCGAGTCGAGCCGCGTGTGCTGCACGACGATCGGAACATCCGACTCGAACACCGAGGCGTAGTCGGTGTCGCGTGGGATCGGCTGCGGATCATCGAGGTCGTTGAAACGCAGATGCAGCGTCCGGCGCGCCGCCACGGTGACGCGATACGGCCCGACCGGCTCTCGATTGGCGAAGAAAATCGTGATCGCCACATGAGCGTCGCGATCGGTCGCGTTGAGGATGCAGGCGGTCTCGTGCGAAATCAGCGCCCGTTCGGAGAACGAGCTTTCGGACGGGATGTAGCCTTCGGCGATGGCCCAGCGCGTGCGTCCAATGGCTTCCATAAGGGGGAACCTCCGGTTACGCGCGCTCTGCCTCAACGCGCGCGGCCGTGTTCGGTTCCGAGAAATCGTGATTTTGACGGTTTTGCCCCCGGGCGGCCGGGAACTTTTCCGCCGTTCGGGCGTCCGTTTGTTGGGGGTCTCGCTGCAACTAAGCCCAAGCCGGCGCTGCGAACAGGGGTGCTCATCCAAATGCGCGCGATCACGGTGTCACCAGGCGTCGCAAATTCGGCGCGGCTCGAGGACGTCGCCGATCCTCCCTTGTCGGATGGCAGCATCCTGGTCCGTACCCTGGCGCTGGGAGTCTGCGGCACCGACCGGGAGATCGTCTCGGGCGAGTATGGGACGAGCCCGCCCGGAGAGCGGCGGCTGGTCCTGGGTCACGAATCCCTGGGCCGGGTCGCAGAGGCGCCGGCGGATAGCGGGTTTGCGCCCGGCGATCTCGTGGCCGGCATCGTGCGCCGGCCCGATCCCGTGCCCTGTCCGGCCTGCGCCGCCGGCGAATGGGACATGTGCCGCAACGGCCGCTATGTCGAACGCGGCATCAAGGAGCGCAATGGCTATGGGGCGGAGCGCTTCCGCATCGAGCCCGATTTCGCGATCAAGATCGATCCCGCCCTGGGAATCTTCGGGGTGCTCACCGAGCCGGCGAGCGTCGTCGCCAAGGCGTGGGACCATATCGAGCGCATCGGCGCGCGCGCCAAGGGATGGGGACCGCGCAGCGTGCTGGTCACCGGCGCCGGCCCGATCGGGCTGCTGGCAGCGCTGATGGGCGCCCAACGCGGGCTCGAAATCCATGTGCTCGATCACAATAAATCGGGACCCAAGCCCGCGCTGGTCCGCAAGCTCGGCGGCGCCTACCATGCGGAGGCCGGCGACCTGACGGAGCTTCAGCCGGACATCCTGATCGAATGCACCGGCGAATCCGAGGTCATCCGTGACGTCCTGGGCCGCACGGCGCCGTCCGGAATCACATGCCTGGCCGGCGTCACGGCGCCCGGTCATGTGTTCGACCTCGACATCGGCCGGCTCAACCGCACCATGGTGCTCGACAACGAAACGGTATTCGGCACCGTCAATGCGAACCGCAGGCATTTCGAGCTGGCCGCCGACGCGTTGGCGCGGGCCGACAAGGACTGGCTGGCAGGACTGATCACGCGGCGCGTTCCGGTGGAGCAGTGGGATGAGGCGCTCGAGCACCGGCCTGGCGACATCAAAGTCGTCATCGATTTCGCGGCTTGACGCGCCATGGCGGCCCGCATCGAAGACTATGCGCTCATCGGCGACTGCGGGTCGGCCGCGCTGGTGGCAAAGGACGGATCGGTCGACTGGCTGTGCTGGCCGCGATTCGACTCCGACGCCTGCTTCGCGGCGTTGCTCGGGACCCCCGAAAACGGACGCTGGCTGATCGCTCCGCGCGGCGGGCCGGCGACCATAACCCGTCGATATCGGCCCAATACCCTGATCCTCGAAACCCGCTTCGAGACCGAGGAGGGCGCGGTCACCCTCGTCGACTTCATGCCGCAGCGCCACCAGAACCCGACCTTGGTGCGGCTGGTGATCGGCGAAAGCGGCCGCGTCGCGATGCATCTCGAGCTGGTGCTGCGCTTCGGCTTCGGGGCGATCGTTCCCTGGGTCACCAGCATGGAAGACGGCACCCTGCGCGCGGTCGCCGGGCCCGACATGATCGTGCTGCACACACCGGTGCATCTCGAAGGCCACAACTTGACGACCATCGGCAATTTCGTGGTCGCGGCCGGAGAGATGGTCCCGTTTCTGTTGACCTATGCGCCCTCGCATTTGCCGGTCCCGGTGCCGCTCGCGCCGCAACCGGCGCTCGATGCCACCCAGAAGTTCTGGTGCGACTGGTCCGGCCGGTGCTGCTCCGCCGGCCCGTGGTCCGAGGCGGTGATGCGCTCGCTGATCACCCTCAAGGCGCTCACCTATGGGCCGACCGGGGGAATCGTCGCGGCGCCCACCACGTCATTGCCCGAGCTGTTCGGGGGCCCGCGCAACTGGGACTATCGCTACTGCTGGCTGCGCGACGCGACGCTCACGCTGTTCACGCTGCTCAATGCCGGCTATCACGACGCCGCGCAGGACTGGAACGAGTGGCTGTTGCGGGCGGTGGCGGGAAGTCCCGAG
>DATBBS010000012.1:0-4708 GCA_036270895.1 Xanthobacteraceae bacterium | reverse complement strand
TTCTCGTCGACATCCATGGTCAGGGTCGCGAACGCGCCGTCGAAGGACAATTTCCAATGGCGATAGCGTGCCGGATCGGTGGCGAAATCGATCCGTCCGCCGCCATTCGCGAGCTTCTGTTCCTCAGACGCCATGCGCTTCTTTCGGTCGCCGCTCATGCACTATAATGCATGTTCGGCGGCGCTCCAAGCCAACCGGGGCAAATGCGTTTTTCTGCAGGGATCGCACGGCCTTGGAGTCACGCGCTGCCTTCGTGGTGCAGCTTGAGGATGCGGTTGGTGAAGCCGGCGATTGTGTCGAGCGTAAGTTCCGGCCGCTCGCGCTGGGGCGCGTGGCCGGCGCCCGCTATGAGGGCGACCTCGACCGGGCAGTAGCATTCGGTTTGCGCGATCTCGACCTGGCGGATGGTGCCATACTGGTCGCTCTCGCCCTGCACGATCTGCACCGGCACGCGGATATAAGCGAGTGCGTCGGAAATGTCCCAGGAGCGGAACGCGGGATCGAGCCAGGCGTCGTTCCAGCCGCGGAACGCGACGTCGACGTTGCGGTGCCAGCGCGCGAGCCGGACTTTCAGATCGCCGCCCTCATAAGCCGCCTTGGCGTCGCGGATCGCCGCGAGCGAAACGTCCTCCACGATGAAGTGCGGCGCGATCAAGACGAGCCCGCGCACCCGATGATCCTGCGTGCTGCCGGCGTAGATCGCCGCGATCGAGGCGCCGTCGGAATGGCCGAGCAGCAGCCCGCGCCGGAATCCGATCGCATCGAGCAGGGCCGGCAGGACCATCTTGGCTTCGTCATGCATGTAGGTGAGGGGGCGCGGCAAGGCGACCGGGCTCGACGCCCCATAGCCGGCGCGCGAATAGGCAAAGACCGTGACTCCGGTCGCCGCCGCGAGCTTGTCGGGAAAATCCCCCCACAGCGCCGCCGAGCCCAGCCCTTCGTGCAGCATGATGATCGCGGGCGGCGCGTCGGCCGCGCCCGCGAGGCGGTATTCGAGTTTGGCGTCGGCGACAGTGAGAAAGCCGGAAGGGGCGAGGGGAGTCATCAAGCTCTCTTTGCTCGGGCGCTGCGCGCGACCCCCACCCCCGACCCCTCCCCACAAGGGGGAGGGGAGCGTGAGGCCGTGCTCTCCTCACTCTCTCTCACTTCCGCTCCGCGTCCATCTCGCGCAGCTTGAAGCGCTGAATCTTGCCGGTCGCGGTTTTCGGCAGGGTGTCGAGCACCTCGATCCAGCGCGGGTATTTCCACGGGCCGACGGTGGTCTTGACGTGCTCGCGCAGCGCCGTGTCGAGCTTGTCGCTGGTCTGCCCGTTCTTGAGCACCACATAGGCCTTCGGCTTGAGCAGCCCATCCGTGTCGGCCGACGGAATGACGGCGGCCTCCAGGATGGCCGGATGGCTCAAGAGTGCGCTCTCGACCTCGAAGGGAGAGACCCAGACGCCCGAGACCTTGAACATGTCGTCGGTGCGGCCGCAGTAGGTATAGCGCCCGTCCGCGTCACGGACGAACTTGTCGCCGGTGCGCGTCCATGCGCCGCCGAAGGTGCTGCGGCTCTTGTCGCGCTGGTTCCAATAGCCTTCCGCCGCCGATGGGCCGCTGACGAAGAGCTCGCCGATCTCGTTGTCGGCGGCCTCGCGGCCCTGCTCGTCGAGCAGGCGCAGCTCATAGCCGGGCACCGCACGCCCGGAGGTGCCGTAGCGGATGTCGCCGGGCGTGTTCGACAGGAAGATGTGCAGCATCTCGGTCGAGCCGACGCCGTCCACGATGTCGACGCCAAAGCGCTGCTTCCAGGCGGTTCCGATATGCTCCGGCAAGGCTTCGCCGGCCGAGAGACAGAGCCGCAGCCGCGGCGAGCCGGCGTCGCGCGTGCATCTCGGATCCGCCAGGATCGCCGCATAGCCGGTCGGCCCGCTGCAGAAGATGGTGGGCTGCTCGCGCCGCAGGATGTCGAAAATGGCGTCCGGCGTCGGCCGCCCGTCGAACAGCACCGCGGTCGCGCCGACCGACATCGGAAAGGTGAGGCCATTGCCCAGCCCATAGGCGAAGAACAGTTTGGCGGCGGAGTAGACCACGTCATCGGGTCGCATGCCGAGGGTTTGCTGGCCGAACAACCGCGCGGTCGCCATCAGGCTGGTGTGCAAATGCTTGGTGCCCTTCGGCATGCCGGTCGAGCCCGAGGAGTAGAGCCAGAAGGCCGGCTCGTCCGGATGGGTGGCGGCCGTCTCGAACTCCCCGCTCTCCTGGTCGAGGGCGGCCGTGAGATCGCGGTGCGGCGTCTGCTTGGTGGCGCCCACCACCACGAATTCGACGTCCTTCAGGGCGGCGGTCGCTTTCGTCAGGGTCGGCAGCAGCGGTTCGGATACGAAGCAGACGCGCGCGCGCGTGTCGGCCAGGATGTAGGCGTATTGCTCAACGGTCAGCAGCGTATTGAGCGGGATCGGCACGATGCCGGCCCGGATGGCGCCCAGGAAAATCGCCGGGAAGTCGACCGTGTCGAGCACCGCCATGGCGACGCGATCCTCGCGCCGCAGTCCCAGCCGGCCGAGAAAATTGGCAAGACGCGCGGTCTCGCGCTCGAGCTCCGCATAGGTGATGCGGCGCTGGCGATCGATGAAAGCGGGTTTGTCGCCGCGGCCTTCGCTCAGGTTTTGGCCGAGCAGGTCGCTTGCGGCGTTGTAGACGGCCATGGGGCTCATCGGGAGGTCTCTGGTCGCCGAGCGTGAAGGCATTTGCAGCCGATCCGCGGCCGCCGACGGTCGGTCTTGCGCCCGAAGGGCCCTGGCCCCCGTGGCGCCGTTCGGAAATATAGTGCATTAATTCACCGAAAATCCGCTGGGCTGTCAATGAGAGCCGGCATCGTTCGGAGTGGCCGGAAGGGCCTGACCATGGAATCGCGACCGACCGAGGAGCAGGATTTTCTGGCCGAGCTCGGCCGCCGCGTGCGCCATGGGCGCGCGTTGCGCGGCATGTCGCGCAAGGTGCTGGCGCGTGTTTCGGGCATTTCCGAGCGCTATATCGCCCAGCTCGAGGGGGGCGAGGGCAATGTCTCGATCAAGCTGTTGCGGCGCGTCGCCGCCGCGATGGGAACGCGTGTCGAGGACCTGCTGGTCGACAGCGACGCGCCGACCGATTGGCCGGTGTTTCGCGATCTCGTCCGCACCGCCACAAGCGCGCAGATCGCACAGGCGCGTGCGATCCTCGCGGGCGCCGCATCGGTCTCGCGAGCGCCGCCCGATCGCGCCGGCATCGACCGCGTCGCCCTGATCGGCTTGCGCGGCGCCGGCAAATCGACCCTCGGACGGGCGGTGGCCGCGCGTCTGGGCTGGACCTTCGTCGAGCTCAACCGCGAGATCGAGCACGCGCACGGACACTCGGTCGCTGAGATCCTGGCGCTGTATGGCCAGGAGGGCTATCGGCGCCGCGAGCAGGCCGCGCTGCGCGAACTGGTCGCCCGTCCGGGGCCGATGATCGTCGCGACCGGCGGCGGCATCGTGGCCGAGCCGCTGACCTTCGAGTTGCTGACGACGTCCTTTTTCACGGTCTGGCTCAAGGCCGCGCCCGAGGAGCACATGACGCGGGTGCGCCAGCAGGGCGATCTGCGCCCGATGGCCGATGACCGCGCCGCCATGCAGGAGCTGAAGGCGATCCTGGCGAGCCGCGAGCCGCTCTATGGGCGCGCCCGCGTCACGGTCGATACGTCGGGGATCGCGGTCGAGGCCGCGGCCGACCGGCTCACCGCCGCGATCGCGCCGGCGAGGCAGCGCAAGCCGGCATCGCGCAGCCGGAGAGGGGCGAGCGGCGCCCGCTCGGTTTCATCGCGCCGCCGCCGGCCGGGATAAGGCGCGGCCGCAGCCTTCGTTGCGACGAAGAACCGCTTGTGGAGACCAGTGCAGGCCGCGTAATTTCGAGCTTCAGGAACGACCGAATTCGCGGCCACCGGCGGCGGATCGCTTGGGAGAGTAACGCCATGCCGTTCATATCGTCTCGCCTGTTCGCCCTCGCCATGTCGGGCCTGGCGCTCGCTGCGGCAGGGCCGGCCGCGGCCGCCGATTATCCGACCCGCGCGGTGCACTGGATCGTGCCCTATCCGCCGGGCGGCACCACCGACATCCTGGCGCGTCTCGTCGGGCAATATTTGTCCGACCATCTCGGCCAGCAGTTCATCATCGAGAACAAGCCGGGCGGCGGCAACAACATCGGCACCGAGGCGGTGGCCAATTCTGCGCCCGATGGCTACACGCTGCTGCTGGTCAATCCCGCCAACGGCATCAACGCGACGCTCTACAAGCACCTCAACTTCAATCTCCTGCGCGATATCGCGCCGGTGGCCGGCATCACCCGTGTGCCGAACGTGATGGAGGTCAACCCGAAATTCCCGGCCAAGACGGTCGCGGAATTCATCGCCTATGCCAAGGCCAATCCCGGCAAGATCAACATGGCGTCGTCCGGCAACGGCACCTCGGTGCACATGTCGGGCGAGATGCTGATGGCGATGACCGGCATCAAGATGACCCACGTGCCCTACCGCGGCGCGGGTCCGGCGCTGATCGACATGATCGCCGGCACCGTCGACGTGATCTTCGACAACATGCCGTCGTCGATCGAGCACATCAAGGCCGGCACCTTGCGGGCGATTGCGGTCACGACCGAGAAGCGCTCGGCGGCGCTGCCCGACGTGCCGACGGTGTCCGACACGGTGCCGGGCTAC
>DATBBS010000011.1:0-15991 GCA_036270895.1 Xanthobacteraceae bacterium | reverse complement strand
TGCGCGGCGGCCAGGTCCGCGCGCTCGCCAGCACCGGCGAGCAGCGCAATCCGGAGGCCCCGGAGATCCCGACCATGATCGACGCCGGTGTCCCGGATTTCGTGTCGGTCTCCTTCACCGGGCTCGCCGCGCCGGCCGGCGTTCCGCCCGACATCATCGCGCGGCTCAACGCCGCCGCGAACCAAAGCCTCGATTCCCCGGAGGTGCGCGCCGTGCTCGCCAAGCTGGCGGTCGAGCCGAAAGCCGGTTCGCCGGCCGATTTCGCGGCTTTCCTGGCCAAGGAACGCGAAAAATGGGGCGCGGTCGCGAAGGCGGCGAAGATCCGGATCGAGTGATCCGTCATTGCGAGCGAAGCGATGCAATCTTACTCCGCTGGAGGATGACTGCGAGATTGCTTCGTCGCGCTACGCGCTCCTCGCAATGACAAACGTATCACTCCGCCTTGATATTCGCCTCGCGGACGATGCGGGCGTTTTCCTCGAGCTGCTTGCGGATATGGGCGCCGAAGCCCGCCCCGCAGGTCCCCACCGGATAGAGCGTCAGGGTGGCGAGCTTCTGCTTGATCTCCGGCACCTGCATGGCGGCGGTGAACCAATCGCCGAGCTGCGCCAGCGCGTCGGGCGGCGTTTTGGCGGGCGCGACCAGTCCGAACCACACGCTCATGTCGAAATCCTTGTAGCCGGATTCCGCGATGGTCGGCAGATCGGGCAGCGGGACGATGCGCGTCTTGCCGGTGGCGGCGAGCGCGCGCAGCTTGCCCGCCTTCAAATGCTCGACGACCTCGGAATAATTGGCGACCACGCTCGTGACATGCTGGCCCAGAAGCGCGTTCACCGCCGGCGCGCCGCCGGTGAACGGCACATAGGTCATGTCGACGCCGGCGACGCGCTTGAACAACTCGCCCGTGAGATGCTGCGCGGTCGCCGGGCCGTTCACGCCGAGGGTGAGCTCGCCCGGCTTCGCCTTGGCGGCCGCAATGAGCTCGGCGAGGGTGCGATAGGGCGAGTCGGTGTGGACGGCGATCACCTGCGGCGAATTCAACATATAACAGATCGGCTCGAAGCTGGTGACCGGGTCGTAATTGAGCTTGCGGATGTTGGGATTGATGGTGAAGGAGTTGCCGACCACCAGCACGGTGTTGCCGTCGGGCGGCGCATGCGAGACCGCGTCGGTCGCAATCACGGTGCCGCCGCCCGGCCGGTTCTCGATGAGGATCGAGACTCCGCGGTCGCGCCCGATCTGCTCGCCCAGGATGCGGACCCAGATATCGGCCGTCCCGCCTGCCGGAAACGGATTGACGATCTTGAGCGTGCGTCCGCTTTGCGCCAGCACCGGCGAAACGAGCCCCAGCAGCATGATGGCGGCGGCGACGAATAAAGTTTTGGTTGCGCTCATGAGCCCTCCCGGAATCCGTTTTACTTGGTTCTTCCTTTGGCGGCCTCGCCCAGCAATTCCACGATCCGCTGCGGCGTGATCGGCGCCTCCGCGATATGCACGCCGAACGGCTCCAGCGCGTTCTCCACCGCCGCCATCAGGGTCGCGATTGCGGGAATCGTGCCGCCCTCGCCCGCCCCCTTGAGGCCGAGCGGGTTGAGCGGGCTCGGCGTCTCCATGTGCAGCACCTCGACGTTGGGCGAGTCGGTCGCGAGGGGCAGCAGATAATCGCCGAAATGGGTCGACACCGGCTGCGCGTCGCCATCATAGACCATGCGCTCGAAAAACGCGTTGCCGACGCCGTGGATCACCCCGCCCACGACCTGGCCCTCCACCACCATCGGATTGATGACGTGGCCGCAGTCATGCATCACGAGATAGCGCAGGATCGTCACCTGGCCGGTCTCGATGTCGACCTCGACCTCGGCCACGTGGGTGCCGTTGGAATAGGTCGACTGATCGGGCGTGAAATGGCTGGTGGCCTCCAGGCCCGGCAAGGGCCCGCCCGCCATCGAGAAGCCGGGCATGCCGACCGCCTTGGCGGCGACCTCGCGAAAGCTGCGCTTGAGGTCGGAGCCCGCAACTTTGGCAAAGCCGTTCTCGAGCTCGATGTCGCCTTCCGCCACCTCCATCATGGCGGCGGCGAATTGCCTGATCTTATGGGCGGCTTCCTTGGAGGCGAGGTGGACCGAGGAGCCGGCGTTGACCGCGGTGCGGGCCGCGAAGGAGCCCACGCCCAGCCCGGTCGCGGCGGTGTCGCCGGTCACGATCGTCACGTCGTCCGGCGTGCAGCCGAACTGATCGGCCGCGATCTGGGCCAGCGTGGTCTTGTGCGACTGGCCCTGCGGGGTCGCGCCGGTATAGACCGTGATCCTGCCGCTGGTCGCCACCCGCGCGGTGGCGCTCTCGTAAGGCCCGAGCCCGGTCGCCTCGACCGCGTTGCCGAACCCGATCCCGATGTAGCGGCCCTGCCGGCGCGCCAGCGCTTGGCGGGCCTTGAAGTTCTCGTAATCCACGGCCGCCAGCGCGCTCTGCTGGCAAACCGGATAGTCGCCGCTGTCATAGGTGACCGGCCGGCCGTCGCGGAAGATGATGCCCACTTTGTATGGCATCTGCGCCGGTTGGATGAAATTGCGCCGCCGCACCTCGGCGCGGTCAAGCTTAAGCTCGCGCGCCACGCGATCGACCAGGCGCTCCATCACGACAACGGCTTCCGGCCGGCCGGCGCCGCGCACCGGCGAGGTCGGGACCTTGTTGGTGAAGGCGCAGAGCACGTCGAGCTTGAAGCTGGGGATGACATAAGGACCCGGCACGGTGGTGGCGGCGATCCAGGGCAGCACCACGCCCCAGGGCATGTAGGCGCCGGAGTCGTGCACCAGCTTGCCGCGGATGCCGAGAATGCGCGCGTCCGCGTCGGTCGCGATCTCGACGTCCCAATACTGGTCGCGCTCCTGCTGGGTCGACAGAAAATTCTCCTGGCGGTCCTCGATCCATTTGAGCGGCCGGCGCAACGCCATGGCGGCGGCGGCGAGCGCGCCATATTCGGCGTAGAAGCTGCCCTTGGGGCCGAAGCCGCCGCCGACGTCGGGGGTCACGATGCGGAGCTGATGGTCCGCCCAGTCGAGCAGGTCCAAGAGCACGCGCTTATGCCGGTGCGGCCCTTGCGACGACACGTAGATCGTGAGCGACTCCGTCGCCGGATCGGGCGCCGCGATCATGCCGCGGCATTCCATGAAGAAGGGCCCGCCGCGATGCTGGAATATCCGCTCGCGAAACACATGGGCGGCCGCCGCGAAGGCCGCGTCCACATTGCCGACATCGAGCGGGATATGGGCGCCGAGATTGGACGTCGCGTCGCGGTGGGCGAGCGGCGCGCCGGGCGCGAGCGCGTCGGCGCAGTCGGCGATCGCCGGCAGCGGCTCGAAATCGATGTCGACCAGTGCGGCCGCGTCCTCGGCGACATAGCGGCTTTCCGCCACCACCAGACAGATGGGCTCGCCCGCGAAGCAGACCTCGTCGCGGGCGAGACAATAGGGCATGTAGACCTGCTTGATCGCCGGATTGGGCACCAGCAGCGGCACGGTCTGCCGCCGCATGGACTCGGGGAGATCCGCAAAGGTGACGACCGCATGCACGCCGGGCAGCGCCAGGGCGCGCGTCTTATCGATACCGCGGATCGCCGCATGGGGATGCGGGCTCCGCAGCACCACCACATGCAGCATGCCGGGCAGCTTGATGTCGTCGACGAAGCGCCCTCTGCCGGTGAGCAGCGCCGGGTCTTCCTTGCGCTGGACGCTCGCGCCGAACCATTTGGCGCCCATCAGGACTTGCCCTCGCGCATCACGCGGGCGGCCTGCAGCGCCGCCGCGACGATGGACTGATAGCCGGTACAGCGGCAGAGGTTGCCCGAGATCGCGATCCGGACCTCGGTCTCGCTCGGATCGGGGTTATGGGCCAGGAACTCGGTCAGGGTCGTGAGCATCCCCGGGGTGCAGAAGCCGCACTGCAGGCCGTGATTGTCCATGAAGGCCTGCTGCAGCGTGTTCAGCGAGCCGTCCGGGTTGGCCAGCCCCTCGACCGTCGTGATCTTCTTGCCGGCCGCCTGGACGGCGAGCATCAGGCAGCCGCGCGCCGAGATGCCGTCGACCAGCACCGTGCAGGCCCCGCACACGCCGTGCTCGCAGCCCACATGGGTGCCGGTGAGATCGAGCTCGTGGCGCAGGAAATCGACCAGCGTCGTGCGGGTTTCGGTTTCGCGCTCATAGTCTTGCCCATTGACCGTGAGCTTGATCTTGCGCCGGTTGCTCATGCGGCGGACCTGCGGTCCGCGCGGCCCGCGACCGCGCGCTCGAGCGCCCGGTAGGTCAGCACGCGGGCCAGGTGCTTGCGATAGGCCGCCGTCACGAAGGCGTCGTCCACGGCGTCGAGCGCCTCGGCCTCCACGGCGGCGGCGCGAAACAGCTCGTGCGACGGCCTTTGCCCGGCCATCAGCTTTTCGGCACCCGCGAGCCGCGCCGGGCCGGGACCAAGCCCGGAAACGCAGAGCGCCGCTTTCTCGATCGTGCCGGAGGCATCGAGGACGACCAGGCAACCGACCGCCGCGATCGCAAAATCGCCGTGCCGGCGCGCGAACTCCTCGAACGCAAAGCCGTGCCCCGGCATCCAGGCACGCAGCTCGATGCCGGTGAGCATTTCGCCGGCGCGAAGCGCGTTGGTCATGATCCCCTGTACCCATTCGGTGGACGCGATCTTGCGCTCGCCGCTCTTGGACGTGGCGGTGAGCACACCGTCATGCAGCGCGGTCATGTTGAGAAGCTCGGCCGAGGGGTCGAGATGGCAGAGCGAGCCCCCGAAGGTGCCTCGGTTGCGGGTCTGGCGGTGGCCGACATGCGACAAAGCTTCCTGCATGATCGGAAAGGCGCGCGCGACGTCCGGCGAGAATTCGAGATCGCGCTGGCGCGTCATCGCGCCAAAACGGCCGACCCCGCCGGCGATCGCGATGCCGGACAGCGCGTCGATCCGGTTGAGATCGACCAGATGGTCGGGCGCGACAACGCGAAAATTGAGCATCGGCATCAGCGACTGGCCGCCCGCGAGCGGCAGCGCATTGTCCAGCCGACTCAACAAGTCGACGGCTTCCGGGACAGTGGCCGGATCATGATAGACGAAAGGCGGCGGCTTCATTGGGTGGCTTTTCCTGGAAGCTCATGACACGGGTGAGCGGCGCGGCTGTTTCCCCTCCCCCGCTTGCGGGGGAGGGACGCGAGCGAAGCTCGCCGGGAGGGGGCAAGTCGGTGCGCATGCGCAAGTGGCTTCCCCCTCCCCGCCCTCCCCCGCAAGCGGGGGGGAGAAGGCTGTGCCTCGCAGCGACGTCCCGCTCATCCTTCCACCTTGCGTACCGAAGTTTCCGGCTTGAGGCCGGGGCGCTGGCGCTTGAGGGTGTCGCGGCCGGTCTCTTCCCAGGTCCCGTTAACGGCGCGCGCCGCATAGACGTCCCAGCGCTCGATCCAGTCGCCAAGCGTATAGCCGTGCCACGGCGACTTGAGCGTGATCGGCGGCAGCCCGAGCTCGGCCCATAATTGCTCGGCGCGTTCCATGAATTCCTTCTTGGGCAGCGCGAGCGGCGGCATCGGACCTTTGGCGGTCGCGTCGATCAACAGCGTGGAGTCGCTCCCGCGGCTGCCATATTGCGAGCCCTGCACGCCGCCCCGGTAGGGCGCCACATGCACATCCTCGATCGGGTTGGAACGGTAGGCGATCGACCACAGGATCGCGTCGGAGTTGGTCGGATCGATATCCTCGCTCACCGCAATGCAGACCTTGCCGCAATTCGGCATCAGGGTCGCGGCGCCCTGCAGGCCGCGCCAGACCTCGGTGCGGGGCGTGCCGGCCGCATATTGCACGAAGATCACCGGACGCAGGTTGGTCAGAGGCTCGTGCATGACCACGCGCGTGACGCCGCGGATCGCGAGATTCTGCTTTAGATGCGCGAGCCAGAGCGGCTCGTAGGCCACCCGCTTCACCAGGCTGGACTCGCTCGGCGTCACCTGGCTGATGATCGAGCAGAACACCGGCGACCGCTTGTGGGTGATCGCCGTCACCTGCATCGGCATGTTGAAGGCTTCGAGCGCCACATAGCCGTTGCTCTCGCCGAAGGGCGCTTCCGGCTCGAGCATCTCGGGATCGATCAGTCCCTCGATCACGATCTCGCTGTCGGCCGGCACCTCGAGATCGATGGTCTTGCAGCGCACCATGCGGATCGGCTCGCCCGCCAGCGCGCCCGCGACCGCCATCTCGTCGAGATCGATCGCAAGCTTTTGCGGACCGGTGAACATCACCACCGGCGCCGCACCGATCACGATCGCGATCGGCATCTTCTGCTTGCGCTCGTTGTATTTCAGCCAGTGGATATAGCCCCCTGCCCCGCCCTGGCGCGCCACCATGCGTACCACCAGCCGGTCGGTCGCTTTGAGAGCCGCCCGGTAGGTGCCCATGTTCTGCACCCCGGTCTCCGGATCCCGACTCACGCACAGCGTCGCCGTGAGATAAGGCGCGGAGTCGAAGCCCGGCGTCGACACCGGCACCGGCAGGCGCTTCAATCCGCCCTCGGGCCCGCGCAGCCCGTCGCCGGTGATGACCACTTCCTGGCAGGGCGCCGTCGACACGCGCACCGGCGCCACCGGATGGTTGATGGCCTCGAGCCAGGCTTGCCCGATCTCATCGACGCCGCACCCCATGCCGAGTGCGTAGATCTGCGCCGACGCCGCGATCGCCCCGACCACGATCGGAATGTCGTAACGCCTGCCCGCGCTATCGACCACGTTGGTGAACATGAAGGCGCGGCGTTCCGTTTCCGGGATGCCGCCGATGAACTGCAGGCGCACCAGCGGATGCAGCTCGGTGTCCTTGTTGACCGGATGATCGATCCGCACCAGCAGCCCGCGCGCCTCAAGGTCGGCGAGATGATCCTGGAAATCGAGCCGTGGCGGCGCCTTCGGCGTGCCGACCTGCGCCGTCTCGGCGCTCCGCGTCACATCGTCCATGGCCGAAAACTCCTCATGCCGCTCCGCATGGAGGGGATGCGGTTGCGAGGGGGCCCGAGGGACATCGGACCGTGACAAATCGTGGCCGGAGTTATAATCCGTGTTGCCGTCGAATACACCTCCTCGGAAGTCCTGCTTGCCATCGCCGGGCATGGCAGACGGAACCCCCGGGTCACGCATGACGTCATTCACCGCGCCGGGCGCGGCTCAAGCCAGCATCGAGACGCGCTATTCGTGGGTGGTCGCGACCGTCGCGCTCATCACGCTGGCCTTCTCGTTCGGTGGGTTGTGGATCGTCTCGGTCGGCCTCAAGGCGGTCGCCGCCGATGCCGGCGGCCAACGATCGGTGCCCGCGCTGGCGGGAGCGCTCGCCTGGCTCGGCTCGGGGCTCGGCGGCATCGCCATGGGCCCGCTGGCGGTGCGCTTCGGCATCCGCTGGACGGTCATTTTCGGCGCCACCATGATCGCGGTCGGGCTCGCGGTCTCGACGCTCGGCCCAGGCTTGCCGCTCTATGTCGGGCACGGGCTGTTCATGGGCGTGCTGGGCAATGCCGGGCTCAACGCGCCGCTCTACATCTATGTGAGCCGATGGTTCGATCGCCGGCGCGGCTCGGCCTTGGCGCTGATCTCGAGCGGCTCCTATATCGCGGGCGCGGTGTGGCCGACCATTTTCGAACGTGCGATCGCGACCTATGGATGGCGCAACTGCATGCTGGCCTATGCGGTGGTGGAGATCGCGGTGGTGGTGCCGCTGGCCGCCTTCTTCTTTCGCGCCCCGCCCGAGGCGGTGACGGCGCCCGCCGGAGCCGGCTCGCTCCACAAGGCGTCCGTTCTCGGCTTGCGGCCGAATACGATGTTCACCCTGATGGCCGGCGCCGCCTTCCTGTGCTGCGTCCCGATGGCCATGCCGCAAGGCCATCTGGTGGCCTTCTGCACCGACCTCGGGATCACGCCCACGCACAGCGCCGCCATGCTGTCGGTCGTGCTCGGCACCGCCTTCGTGACCCGCCAATTCTGGGGCGTGATCTCCGATCGGATCGGCGGGTTGCCGACCGTGCTGGCCGGCTCGGCCGTCCAGGCCGCCGCGATGATCGCCTTCCTGCTCACCCAGGACGAGATCGGATTGTTCACCGTATCGGCGCTCTACGGGCTCGGCTTCAGCGGCATCATCCCGGCCTATGTGCTGGCCATCCGCGAGTTCTTCCCGGCGCGCGAAGCCGGCTGGCGGGTGCCCATCCTGTTGTTCTGCAGCGGCTCGGGCATGGCGGCGGGCGGCTGGCTGGCCGGCATTCTTTACGATCACTTCGGCTTCTACACCGCCGCCTTTGTGACCGGCATCGCGTTCAATCTGCTCAACCTCGCGGTGGTCGGCACGCTGGTGTTTCGCCAGCACCGCGACAGCGAGCCGACCCGGGCCTCTCCTGATCTGCCTCGACCGGAAGGCGCCTTGGCGTCCTAACGTGCCTTGTTTTTCGCGGCCAGCCTGACGGCTGACGCCGCGGCACGCGCGCGCCGTCGGCAGACCGCTTCCCATCCTGCTCGCTCCACGTGTATGTTTGGATCGGTACCGTTCCGCACAGATCGAACCCAGGGGACGAGCATGTCCGACCCGGCGCCGCTCGAGGTCAGTCTTGTCGAGAAGGTCAAGGCCTGCCGCACCTGCGTGTGGTTCTGGAAGGGCACGCCGCCCTACGGTCCCTATCCGGGGTACGACTGGAACACCGACTTCCCGCCCGAGGCGCTGCGCAACGAGAAGCAGCCCGGCGGCTACGTGCCGGCGCAACCGTGGTTGTCCGCCAACCTCACGGGCGCCGCCTTCAGCGATCCGGGCATCATGCATGGTTGCCGCAAAGCGCCGATCATGACCATCGGCATCAACCCCAATCTGACGGCCTGGTTTCCCTATACGTCGAGCACGCCGTGGATCTATCCGGCCTTCACGGCAGCGCAACGCTACGCCTATTACTATCGGCATTTCACGCTCTACCAGGAGAGCCTGTCGCTCGATTTCGTGCGCGCCCATCTCGATCCCGGCCAGCGCCTGTTGGCGGAGGACGACGGCTATGTGATCGCGGCCTCGCGCGAGAGCTCGCATAATTATCTCCAGCTTGCGGTGCGCTATCGCGGAAGCAGCGAAGACAAGGTCTATGAGATCACCTGGAAGCCGGAGGAGCGATGGGTGGTCGTGCAGAATGGCGGCTACCCGGACAAGCCGGACTCCTGGTTCAAGAAAGGCGACACGCTCGCCGGGCGCTTTGACGCGCCCTCCGGCGCTTCGGCGGAAATCTACGAGAACGCGGCCGGCTACTATCAGCGCATGGTGCCGGTGCTCGACCGCTTCAAGAAGCTGACCGGGCTCGACGCCGCCAATCTGACCATCGGCGAGGACGTGGCGCAGCACGACATGGTGGCCTGCGCGTCGCCCGGCTGGCAGACCAAATTCGACATGCCGATGGACAAGATCGCAACCAATTGCGTGAGCGATCACGGATGGATGGTCGCGCAATTCGTCCAGTCGCAACCCGCCTTCGTGATCCTGGTCAGCACCAGCGCGCTGGCCATGTTCCGCAGCGTCTTCGCGCCGTTCATGACGCTGCAAAACGCCGACCGCGACGTCTACCAGCTGCTGGACGAAACCTGCCGGCGTCCCACTTATGTCACCATCGATATCGGGGCGGTCAAATTCCGCACCCGCCTGATCGTCTCGCCGCACTTCTCCTATCCGGACGGCTTTACGGCCGGCGCCCGCCTGTCGGAGAACGCCTGGAAGGCGTTTGGCTACGACTATCCGTCGGACGCCAAGCTATTGGTGGACAAGAAACGGTTGACGCCCGACCCCAAGATGCCGGGTCCCTACCTGGTCAATCTGCAGCCCAAGGACGATTTGCGCGCCCAGCTCAGCATCAGCGGCCAGGCCGTGTTGGACGCCTATTTCCTCGACCCGCTCCAGATGATGGCGCAGGCGCTCGCCGACGAATTCAAGAAGGGAACGATCACGTTCGATGCGAAAACCGGCCGGCTGGCGCGCGCCAGCGGCCCGTGTCGATTCTGCGTCAATGCAGACTGGAAGTTTCCGGAAGGTTGCGCCTACGGCAAACCGGACGAGCCGGCGCTGCCGGCCGGCCAGCTCGAGGACGCCGTGAAGGCGATCCTGGCGCAGGGCAAGCACGCCGCCCACCAGGCCGCCGCCGCGGCGACCGCCATCACGGCAGCGGCGGTCGCGCAAGCGACCGGCACGCAGCCATGAGGGCGCGCCGTCGGCGGAACGGGCGATCGGACATGTCCCGGCGCTCGCGCGGTTAATGTTAATTCGGTTCCACCCCTTCGCCGCATGAGTTCCATTGCGTAGAACCCGCATGGTCAATTCGTGCATCTGGCTTGCTCCGTCGAACGGGCCTCCGCGCGCCGAGGTGACACCGTGACGACCGTCTTCCGCGATGACTGCGACGTTGCCGTGATCGGCGCCGGTCCGTATGGCCTGTCGCTTGGCGCGCATTTGAGCTCCGCGATGGTCGACACGCGGGTGTTCGGCCGCCCGATGTCGTTCTGGCGCCGGAACATGCCGAAGGCCATGAGGCTGGTCTCCTGTTGGGAGGCGAGCCATATCGCCGACCCCGACGATCTCCTGTCGCTCGACGCCTACGCGGCCGTAACCGGCCTCGGCCGCCGCGAGCCACTGCGGCGCGAGGATTTCGTCCGTTACGGCGAATGGTTCCAGGAGATGGCGCTGCCGGATCTCGTCGTCCGCAACGTCGAGAGCCTCGAGTCCGGAAGGCGCGGGTTTTGGCTCACCTTGGAGGGTGGCGAGGCGATCAACGCGCGGAGGGTCGTCGTCGCCACGGGTCTCGCCAACCAGGAATTTCGGCCGACGCCGTTCCGTGGCCTTCCCGCTGAGCTCGTCAGCCATACGGTCGACCATGCGAGCCTGGAGGTCTTTCGCGGCCAGAAGGTCGCCGTGATCGGCCGCGGCCAGAGCGCGTGCGAATCCGCCGCCCTCCTTGCCGAGGCCGGCGCCGACGTCGAGCTGATCTGCCGCGGCCCCATCCGTTGGCTCGGGTCACAAACTTTCAGCCAAACGCCTCGCCGCAGCGGCGCATGGCGCGTGATCAGGATGCTGGCGAGCAGCCCGGGCCCCTTCCCGCTCAACTGGCTCAATGCGGCGCCCGACGCGATGCATCGCGTGCCCCCCGGATGGCGCACCTGGCTGGACAGTTTTGGCCTGCGCGCCCGCGCCGCCTCGTCGCTCAAGCCACGCCTCGCAGGCCTGCGCGTCGATGCCGGGCGCACGGTCCATCGGGCGCGCCCAAGCCGCGCCGGCGTCATGCTCGACATGGACAGCGGATCGCGCGCCTTCCACCACGTGCTGCTCGCAACCGGCTACAAGTTCGATATCGCGAAGCTCGGCTTTCTCGGCCCCGAGCTGGCGAGCCGCATCATCACCGACGAAGGATCGCCGGTGCTGTCGAGCGGCTACGAGTCGAGCCTGCGTGGCCTGCATTTCGTCGGGCCGAGCGCGGTGAAGAGCTTCGGCCCGCTGTTGGGCGTCGTGGCAGGGGCCGGTCATGCGGCCCGCGCCGTGACCGCGCATGTGCTCGCCGACCGCTCCGGTCCGACCGGCTACCGGTCGAGAACGCCACGGCGGGAAGCATTTGCGCCGCGCCCCGAGACGGCGTCGCAGCTCAATCGCACCGCGCCGCAGGGTCCCTGACGTCGCGAGGCAACCGCGCGGCGCGCATTCACGACAGCGCCGGATAGTCCGTATAGCCGCGCTCACCGCCGCCATAGAAGGTCGGCCGGTCCGGCGGATTGAACGGGCCGCCGCGCCGCAGCCGCTCCGGCAGATCGGGGTTGGCGAGGAACGACGTCGCGAAGGACACGAGATCCGCCACGCCTTCGGCCACCGTCGCGTCGCCGCGCTTGCGGTCATATCCCTTGTTGAGCATCAGCGGCCCGCGCCAGCGCACGCGAAAGAACCGCCCGTCCGGACGCGCGCCCGGCCCGGCCGGATCGGCGTCGCCGGGCTCCACGACATGGAGATAGGCGAGGTCGAGCCGATCGAGCGCCGCCGCCACGTGGCCGAACAGCGCCGCCGGATCGGAATCGACGATGTCGTTGAACGGATTGGTGGGCGACACCCGCACGCCCACGAGCGCCGCCCCGAGCTCATCGACGAGCGCCCCGGCGATCTCGAGCAAGAGCCGTGCCCGATTGGCGATGCTGCCGCCATAGCGGTCGGTCCGCCGGTTGGTCGAATCGCGCAGGAACTGGTCGATCAGATAGCCGTTGGCGGCGTGCAGCTCGACCCCGTCGAAGCCGGCCTGCCGCGCATTGACGGCCGCCGCCCGATAGTCCGCGACCAGTCCCGGGATTTCCGCGGCCTCGAGCGCGCGCGGCACCACATAGGATTGCATGCCCTGTTGCGTCCACAGCTGCCCGGCCGGCACGAGCGCCGACGGCGCGACCGGCAGCGCACCACCCGGCTGCAGCAGCGGATGCGAGATCCGCCCGACATGCCAGAGCTGGCAGAAAATCCGCCCGCCGCGATCATGGACCGCGTCCGTCACCCGTTTCCAGCCCGCGATCTGCGCGGCCGAGTGGATGCCGGGCGTGCCGGGATAGCCCTGCCCCTGCGGGACGATCTGGGTGCCCTCGCTGACGATCAGGCCGGCGCTCGCGCGCTGGGCGTAATAGGTCGCCATCAGAGCGGTCGGAACCTCGCCCGCGCCGGCGCGGTTGCGCGTCATCGGCGCCATGACGATCCGGTTGGGCAATTCGTAGGGGCCGATGCGAACGGGCGAAAACAGATCACGCAAGGGGGCATTCATGCGCCGATCATTGCCGGGCCCGGCCGCGCCTGTCCAGCGCAAGGCCTCCATGCGGGCAGCCTCCATTGACGGCCCCCGGCGCCGGGTCAAAAATCGCGCTCGGCGGAGCACGCCCGCTCTCCCCCGCCCTGTGCCACGAGGACCAATGTGTTAGCTCCCCAGATTTCGATGCACGAACGCACGAGCATGTACAATGCCAATGCGCTCAAGATCGGGCTGTTCGGCGCCAATTGCTCGTCAGGGCGCGTCGTCACGCGCGTCCCCGAGCGCTGGTCCGGCAGTTGGCCCGATAACCTGCGGCTCGCCCGGATGGCCGACGATGCCGGGCTCGATTTCCTGCTGCCGATCGCGCGCTGGAAAGGCTATGGGGGCGACACGGATTACCAGGGCGCGACGCTCGAAACCGTGAACTGGGCGTCCGGCCTCCTCGCATCGACCAGGCGGATCACCGTCTTCGGCACCGTGCATGCGCCGCTGTTCAACCCGATCATCGCGGCGAAGGAATTCGTCACCGCCGATCACATCGGCGAAGGGCGCTTCGGCCTCAATCTCGTGGTGGGCTGGAACGAGGACGAGTTCGACATGTTCGGGGTGCAGCAGCGCGAACACGACGAGCGCTATGACTATGCCCAGGAATGGGTCGAGGTGATGAAGATGGCCTGGTCGGACCGCGAGCAGTTCGACTTCGCGGGGAAGTATTTCAATCTCAAGGGCGTGCGCGCCAATCCCAAGCCGTTCGGGGGCACCCGGCCAGTGATGATGAACGCGGGCGCCTCCGACGTCGGCCGCGCCTTCGCGCTGCGCAATTGCGAGGCCTTCTTCACCAACGCGTCGCGCCACTCGCGCACGGAGACCGAAACCAAGGTCCGCGCCGTCAAGGCGGAAGCCGAGAAATTCGGCCGCGAGATCGACGTCTATACGGTGGGCGTCGTCACCTGCCGACCGACCCGCAAGGATGCCGAAGAGCGTTACCGATACTGCGCGGTGGAGCAGGCCGACTGGTCGGCGGTCGACCTGATCCTGGCGAAGAAGAACATCACCAAGGACAATCATTCGGCCGAGGACTTCACGCTCAAACGCACCCAATACGCCAACGGCATGGGCGGCCTGCCCGTCGTCGGGGACCCCGACGAGGTCGCGCAACAACTTGCTGAGCTGAGCCGGGCGGGCCTGCGCGGCATCGGAATCTCCTTCGTCAATTACGCCGATGAGCTGCCCTATTTCTGCGACGAGGTGCTCCCGCGGCTCCAACGGCTGGGCGTGCGCGCCTAGGGGATCGCCCCATTAAGGCGCCGACAACCTTATGCGGGGAAATGGCGCTGCCGCCTGCCGGCGACAGGGTAAATCGGTTGGCGGAAGCGTTCCGGCCGGTGCTAAGCTTCCGGCGCAGCGAATCACGTGGGCGACGGGCCGCGATGGAAGAAAAACGAAAGCATGCGCGCGTTTCGACCTACAAGACGGCCAATATCTTCTTTGGTCGCAACGTACGTGGACTCCCTTGTTTCCTCATGGACATCTCGGAGGGAGGCGCCGGCCTTCACGTCGCCAGCATGGCCGGCGTTCCAGACACCTTCGAGCTGCTGATCCACGGCGAAACCGAGCGGCGTCCGTCCAAGGTCGCCTGGAAGATGGGCAAGAGGGTCGGCGTGTCGTTCCTCGCGGACGGTCAGTCCGCCAAGGCAAAAGCGCAATTAATGGAATCCAAGCGCAAGCATCCGCGCCGTCCGGTGTCCGACCGGGGCAAGATCATCATCAGCCGCCCGTTTTCGATGATGGACTGCGTCGTACTTGACATGTCCGAGGGAGGGGCCTGCCTCGAAGTTTCCGCCAAGACCCAGCTTCCACCCGCCTTCGAACTGGTGTTTGCGGAGAGACGGCGCGCCTGCATCGTCGCGTGGCAAAAAGAAAACCGGCTCGGCGTCACGTTCAAGTAACGATTTTTCGCGTATCGTGGATTTCGCCGTCGCATGCGACCACGCTCGCCGCGGCACTCCTCCGGTTCCATCCGCGTTACGGGATTTTTCTGGCGGGCCAGACGATCACTGCGAGGCCGGCGAGGATCAGCGCCATGCCGGCGTAACGCACCGGTCCGAAGACCTCGTCGAGGATCAGCGCCGACGACAGGATTCCGGTGGCGGGCGACAGCAGCGCGAACGGCGCCACAACGGAAGCCGGATAGCGCTGCAGCAGATAGCTCCACATCCCATAGGCGACGGGAGTGGCGAGCGTGCCGAGATAGATCGCCGTCGCGATGCTTTGCCATGAGGCATTCATGACGGCCGCGACGAGCGACGGCTGGGGGTCGACCACATAGGACAGCAACAATACGGGCAACGGCGCAACCAGGCTGCACCACACCATCAAGGAAAAGACCGGGGCTCCGGCGGTGCGCTTCACCAGGATGTTTCCGACCGCCCAGCTCAGCGCCGCCGCGAGCGCCAGACCGAGCGCGGCTGGCTTCAGGTCGGCTCCCATCGTCAATCCGATCAGGGCCAGGCCCGCAAAGGCAATGACCATGCCGATGCATTGCCGCAGCCGGGGAATTTCGTGCAACACGACCGCGGCGAGCAGGACCGTGAAGAAAGCCTGCGTCTGCTGTGTCACCGAGGCGAGGCCCGCCGGCATGTCGAGCGCAAAGGCGAAGAACAGCAGCAGGAATTGGCCGGCGAACAGCGTCAATCCGATCAGCACGATCGTGGACCAGGGCAGCTTGGGCGGCGGGACAAAAAAGACCGGCAGGCACGCGATCAGGAAGCGCAGCGCGGTGAGCTGCGGGGCCGAAAAGCTTTCCAATCCGAATTTGTAGGTCACGAAGGCGAAGCCCCAGATCACCGAGGTGAGCGCCGCCAGCCCCATGTCGCGAACCCGCATGCCCGATCGCTAGCGCAATCGCTACGCGCGGACCAATGACAGATTCTTACCGATCGCAGCGACGGAATTGATGGGGGACACCGCCGCCGCGCAACTTCCTCGTGCGGCTAGTCCAGCTTGATGCCGCTTGCGCGAAAAACCTTCGTCCAGCGCGCGGCCTCGGTGCGAAAATAAGCATCGAACTCGCCCGGCGTCGTGGTCACGGCGGTGATGCCGGCCTGCTCCAGCCGGCCGGCGATGACCGGATCGGCATAGATCGCCGCGATCTCGCGCGCGATCTTGTCGACCACCGGCTGGGGCGTTCCGGCCGGCGCCACC
>DATBBS010000010.1:0-4537 GCA_036270895.1 Xanthobacteraceae bacterium | reverse complement strand
GCACGACATGGACATCATCTTCTCCTTCGCGGACCGCATCTCGGTGCTGGTCAACGGCTCGCTCTTCGTCGAGGGCGAGCCCGACGCGGTGGCGCGCGATCCGCGCGTCAAGGCGGTCTATCTCGGCGAGGCCTTCGATGCGTGAGCTCCTGGCCATCGAGCGCCTGAGCGCCGGCTACGGCGAGGCGATCGTGCTGTCGGAAATCTCGCTCACGCTCGCCGAGGGCGAGTCGCTAGCGCTGCTCGGCCGCAACGGCATGGGCAAGACCACCCTGGTCAACTCGATCGTGGGGGTCACGCGCTATCGCGGCGGGACCATCAGGCTGGACGGACGCGACATCACGCGCCTGCGGCCGGACCAGCGCGCCCATGCGGGCATCGGCTGGGTGCCGCAGGAACGCAATATCTTCAAGTCGCTCACCGTCGAGGAGAACCTTTCGGCGGTGGCGCGGCCGGGCGCCTGGACGGCGGCGCGGGTCTACGAGCTCTTTCCGCGCCTCGCCGAGCGCCGCCGCAATCTCGGCAGCCAGCTCTCGGGCGGCGAGCAGCAGATGCTGGCGGTCGGCCGCGCGCTGGTGCTCAACCCGCGCATCGTGCTGCTCGACGAGCCGCTCGAGGGCCTGGAGCCCATCATCGTCGAGGAGCTGATCGCGGCGCTCGACCGGATCGTGCGCCAGGAAGGCATGGCCGCCATCCTGGTCGAGCAGAATGCGCACAAGATCCTGGGCGTCACCGACCGCGCCGTGATCCTGGAGCGCGGCAGCATCGTGCATCAGGGCGCCAGCGCGGCGCTGCGGGCCGACCGCGGCGTCTTGGAAACCTTTCTCGGCGTCACCGACGCCGGTCCGCGGCGCGGCCGCGGCAAGCACTGAGGGGCGCCAAGGGGTGCCTTTGGGCCTCGTCCCACCGCTGCGACATGCGGCCCTGGACCGTTTTGCGCTTGACGAGAAGATCGGTCCTCGCCGAAGAAGCCGGTCACAACAAAGCCAGGCGGCCGGCCGAGAGGCGCGGCCGCCGCGAGGAGACGACCCGATGACCCGAACCAAGCCGCCCTTCCGCGCCGACCATGTCGGCAGCATTCTGCGCTCGGCCGCCATCAAGGACGCGCGCGCCAAGCGCGAGAGCGGCGCGATCACCGCGGCGCAGCTCAAGGAAACCGAGGATCGCGAAATCGAAAAGATCATCAGGAAGCAGGAGGAGATCGGGCTCAAGCTCGCGACCGACGGCGAGTACCGCCGGTCCTGGTGGCATTTCGACTTCTTCGGCATGCTGGAGGGCGTCGAGATCTACGAGCTCGACCACGGCATCCAGTTCCAGGGCATTCAGACCAAGCCGCTCAGCATCCGGGTGAAAGGAAAGATCGGCTTCAACCATCACCCGATGCTGGAGCATTTCAAGTTCCTGAAGGCCCACACCCGGGTGGTCCCCAAGATCACCATTCCGAGCCCGACCGTGATGCATTTCCGGCTCGAGCCGGGCGCCGTGCTCAAGAGCGCCTATCCGGACCGCGACGCCATCTTCGACGATCTGGCGGCCGCCTATCAGCAGGCGGTACGCGCCTTCTACGACGCCGGCTGCCGCTATCTGCAGTTCGACGACACCGCCTGGGCGTATCTGTGCTCCAAGGAGGAGCTCAAGAAGGCGCGCGACCGCGGCCTCGACGTCGACCACTTGCAGGAGACCTATACCCGTACCATCAACAAGGCGCTCGAAGCCAAGCCCGCCGACATGACGATCACCACCCATGTGTGCCGCGGCAATTTCCGCTCCACCTTCATCTCGTCCGGCGGCTACGAGCCGGTGGCCGAGAGCCTGCTCACCAGATGCAACTACGACGGCTACTTCCTCGAATACGACACCGACCGCGCCGGCGGCTTCGAGCCGCTGCGCTTCCTGCCCAAGGGCAACAAGGTCGTGGTGCTCGGCCTCGTCACCTCGAAGTCCGGCACCCTGGAGAAGAAAGACGACGTCCGGCGGCGGATCGAGGAGGCGAGCAAATATGTGGCGCTCGACCAGCTTGCGCTCAGCCCGCAATGCGGCTTCGCGTCGACCGAGGAGGGCAACGTGCTCGCCGAGGACGAGCAATGGGCCAAGCTCAAGATGATCGTCGATTTGTCGAAGGAAGTGTGGGGGTAGCGTCCTGTCATTGCGAGGCGCGCACCGATCTCGGGTATACCCGAGATCGGCAACTGAATTTGCGCAAGTCGGGCAAGCCCGACTTGCGTGCGCGCCGAAGCAATCTCTGCCCGCGGCATGAGATTGCTTCGCTTCGCTCGCAATAACGATAAGCGGAAACCATAAGCATCATGCAACGCACGACCCCTCCCTTCCGCGCCGATCACGTCGGCAGCCTGTTGCGCTCGCCCATCCTGCTGGTGGCGCGCCAGCAGCACGCGCGCGGCGAGATCACGACGTCGGCCCTGAAGGCGGTCGAGGACCACGAGATCCGCGCGCTCATCCGCAAGCAGGAGGTGGCCGGCCTGCAGTCGATCACCGACGGCGAATACCGGCGCGCATCCTGGCAGACGGATTTCCTCACCGCGCTCGACGGCGTCGAGGCCTATGAGGGCGAGCGCAAGTTCAAGTTTCAGGGGCCGCAGCCGCGGCCGATCCTGCTGCGCCTCAAGGGCAAGCTCGGCCGCGTCGACGGCCATCCGATGATCGATCATTTCCGTTTCGTCGCGCAGCACACCAAGGCGACGCCGAAGATGACCATTCCGTCGCCCTCGACCCTGCATTTCCGCTACGGCCGCGAGGCGGTGCCGCGCGCGATCTATCCGTCGATGGACGAGTTCTACGCCGATCTCGGCGCGACCTATCGCAAGGTGGTGCGCGCCTTCGCGGATGCCGGCTGCCGCTATCTCCAGCTCGACGAGGTCAACCTCGCCTATCTGTGCGATCCGGCGTTGCGCGAGCAGGTGCGCGCGCGCGGCGACGATCCGGCCGCCTTGCCGATGATCTATGCCGACATGATCAACGCGGCGATCTCCGATGTTCCCTCCGACATGCGGATCACCATGCATCTGTGCCGCGGCAATTTCCGCTCTACCTTTGTGGCCTCCGGCGGCTACGAGCCGATCGCGGAGATGCTGTTCAATACGATCAAGGTCAACGGCTATTTCATGGAATACGACAGCGAGCGCGCGGGCGGATTCGAGCCCCTGCGCTTCGTGCCGAAAGGCAAGACGGTGGTGCTCGGGCTCGTCACCTCGAAGGCCGGCAAGCTCGAGAGCAAGCCGGCGATCAAGCGGCGCATCGAGCAGGCGGCCAAATTCGTCGACATCGAGCAGTTGGCCTTGAGCCCGCAATGCGGTTTCGCCTCGACCCAGGAAGGCAATACACTGGCCGAACGCGAGCAATGGGCGAAGCTGCGCATGATCGTCCAGATCGCCAAGGAAGTATGGGGATGAATGCAGGCGGGTCGCAGGATGATGTCGCGCCGATCCGCGAGGCGGTGCGCGCGCTGTGCGCCGGATTTCCGGGCGAATACTGGCGCAATCTCGATCGCGAGCGCGCCTATCCGGCCGAGTTCGTGGCGGCGCTCACCAAGGCGGGCTTCCTCGCCGCCCTGATCCCCGAGCAATATGGCGGCAGCGGGCTCAACATGGTGGCGGCGAGCGCCATCATGGAGGAGATCCACGCCGCGGGGTGCAACGGCGCCGCCTGCCACGCCCAGATGTACACCATGGGCACCGTGCTGCGGCACGGCAACGACGCCCAGAAGCAGCAATACCTGCCGGCTATCGCGAAGGGCGAGCTGCGCCTGCAGGCCTTCGGGGTCACCGAGCCGACCTCCGGCACCGATACGCTGAGCCTGCGCACCACGGCGACGCGCGATGGCAACGACGCCTATGTGATCAACGGCCAGAAGATCTGGACCTCGCGCGCCGAATATTCCGACCTCATGCTGCTGCTCTGCCGCACCGCGCCGCGCGACCAGGCGAAGAAGCGCACCGACGGCCTCTCGGTCTTCATCGTCGACATGCGCGACGCGAAGGGCCTCACCATCCAGCCGATCCGCACCATGATGAACCATGCGACCACGCAGGTGTTCTTCGACAACATGCGGGTGCCGGCCGAGAACCTGATCGGCGAGGAGGGCCAGGGTTTCCGCTACATCCTGTCCGGCATGAACGCCGAGCGCATCCTGATCGCGGCCGAATGCATCGGCGACGCCAAGTGGTTCATCGACAAGGCGACGAATTACGCCAAGGAGCGCGTGCTGTTCGGCCGTCCGATCGGGCAGAACCAGGGGGTGCAGTTCCCGATCGCGCGCGCCTACGCGCAGATGCGCGCCGCCGAGCTCCTGGTGCACGAGGCCGCCACCCTCTATGCGGCGGGCCGCGACTGCGGGCCGGAAGCCAACATGGCGAAGATGCTCGCCGCCGATGCCGCATGGGCGGCCGCCGACATGTGCGTGCAGACCCATGGCGGCTTCGGCTTCGCCGAGGAATTCGACATCGAGCGCAAGTTCCGCGAGACCCGGCTCTATCAGGTGGCGCCGATCTCGACCAACATGATCCTGTCCTATCTCGCC
>DATBBS010000009.1:0-3121 GCA_036270895.1 Xanthobacteraceae bacterium | reverse complement strand
GACCGCGACCGGCTCGCCGCCCGCCAGCAGCACCATCTCGGGATAGCTCACCCAATAGGGCGCCGGGATGACCACCTCGTCGCCCGGATTGAGCGTCGCCACCAGCGCGTTGTAGAGCACCTGCTTGCCGCCGGTGCCGATGGTGATCTGCGACACCTTGTAGTCGAGGCCGTTCTCGACCTTGAACTTGCGCGCCGCCGCCTCCTTGAGCTCGGCGATGCCGTCCACGTTGGTGTATTTCGAGGCCTTGCCGTCCTGGATGGCCTTGATCGCCGCCTGCTTGATGTTGTCGGGCGTGTCGAAATCCGGCTCGCCGGCGCCGAGCCCGATCACGTTGCGGCCCGCCAGCTTGAGCGCGCGCGCCTTGTCGGTCACCGCGATGGTGGCCGACGGCTTGATGCGCTTGAGCGAGTCCGCGAGGAAAGCCATGTCGTGTCTCCGGCCGCCCCGTGAGCCCCGGAGGAGGCGGCTTGTTACGTGCGATTTCCTAATGCGTGCATCCGAGTCCGGCAAGGGTCGGCGGAGGCCGGAATCGATGAATTTCCCTGTCGGCTGGCATCACGTCCGCGTTAGCGCGCGAGCCTGACCTACGCGGCCCGGATGCCGTCGAGCCGATCGACGTGCCGCAGCAGGAAGCGCAGCTTCTCGAGCACCAGCGCGATCTGGTCGAACCGCCGCACCAGCCGCCCGGTCGACAGCAGGTCACCCGCGCCGACCCAGCTCTCCGATACCAGCCGGGCATCGGCGCTGATCCGCAGCACGCCGGTCATGCCGCCGGCCGCGTCCGCGACGGCGACCGGCTGGCCAATATGACAGGGTGTGGCGGCCGCGCCCCCTTCGGCGCCGTCGACTCCATGGGATGCGAGATCGGCATTGAGCGCCTGGTGCAGCAAACGGGCCTGCCCATATGAGACGGCGCGGCCGTCGCGGATGACCCTGAAGGGGAAGATGGTGCGCGCCGCGAATTCATCGCGCGCGTGGTCCGCGAACAGCGACGCCGCTGCCGGCAGCAGGTCGAATTCCGGGAAGCGATCGAAGTGGCGGGTCGCCGCGGCCGCGAATTCCGCCAACGCAAGCCTGCGAAACAGCTCCGGCACGGCGAAATAGGCGCGGATATCCGCCAGCGCGGCGCTCCATCGCAGGATCTGTCCGACATTCTGGCGTGCCGGCAACTGCTCCCTGATCCGGCCGAGCGTTTGCGGCCAGTCGTCGCACGCCGTGTAGTCGGCGAGCGCCGCCGGAACATCCCCCATCATGGCGATGCGCCGCCACAGCGTTTCGGGGACCAGCAGCGCGCCGCTGAGCGGCGGCCCGGTGAAGAATTTGGATCCGGTGATCAGCACCAGGAAACCCTGGTCGAGATACCAGCGCAGCGCCGAACGGCCGAGCCGGGCCTGGCAGGCATCCACCACGACCTGGATGGCGTCGCGATCGAGCGCGCATATTTCCTGCACGCAGGCGAGGCTCGGGCCGCAATTGCCGAGCTTGGAATGATCCATGAGGTGGAGGACGACGCCATTGCCCGCCCGGATGGCGCTCTCCACGGCGTTGCGGACGTCGGCGTCGATCTCCGCCGCCGGTCGCGCGCGGCCGTCCGCGGCGCGCGCCGGGATCGCGACCCGCGCGCAGGCCAGTCCCGGGATCGGCGCATCCTTTGCCACCGTGCCGCCGCCCGACGCGCAGGCGCCGAAATGGCGGCCCGACGCGGCGGCCGGCACGCCGTTGCCGCTTTCGTCCGCCGCCACGATGATGCTGGTCACCGGCCGCCCGAGTGTCCCGCGCGCGAGCAGCAGCGCCTGCAGCGCGCTGTCGGTGCCCGAGGGCGACAACACGACCTCGGCATCCGGCAGGTCGAATCGGTCGCGGATCGCGCTGCGCACCTCGTCCGCCATATGGGTGAAGGCCGGCGCGAAGCGCCCATCCGCGCGCGCCGCTTCCAGTCGCGCGAAGGCAGCCTCGGCTGCCGCGTAGCCGCGTTCCGATACCGTGCTGGCGGTCGAGGACGACAGGCTGATCTCCTCCGGCCGCGGTGACGGCTGGCAGCCATAAAGGTTCAGGCCGTCGCCCGGTTCGACCGCGAGGCGCGCGTCGCCGCCCGAGACCAGGGCACAGATCAAGGCCTGGTCGGGCGCGGGAGCGCTGATGCCCACCCGATCGGCCGCCAGCAATGCGTGATTCGATCTCATCGCGGCCCGCTTTCGATCCGCCGGAGGCTTCTGACCGCTGCGCGCCCAATTGTCCCGGATGCGCAGGATTCGGCCGGCCGCCCAGCGTTGGGCGAAGCGGATTAACGCGCTATTAACGACACCGGCCGAAACATGCGGGACATCTGGAATTCCCGCATGCCGACCTCCGCGCCGCCCAATCTCGACCCCGAAGACTGGCAGGCGTTCCGCGCCGCCAGCCGCCGGGCGCTCGACGACATGATCGATTTCCTGCAGACCGTCCGCGAGCGGCCGGTGTGGCAGCAGGCGCCGGCCGAGGTCGTGCGCCGGTTCCACCAGCCGCTGCCCGCCGCCCCGCAAAGCCTCGACGAGGTGCTGGCCGATTTTTCCACGCTGGTGCGGCCTTATGCGACCGGCAACCTGCATCCGTTGTTCATGGGCTGGGTGCATGGCGCCGGAACGCCCGTGGGCATGATCGCCGAGATGCTGGCCGCCGGCCTCAATGCCAATTGCGGCGGCCGCAACCACATCGCGCTCGACGTGGAGCGCCAGATCGCCGCATGGGCGGCGCAGCTGTTCGAGTTTCCCGCCGACGCCTCCGGGTTGTTCGTGACCGGGACCTCCGCCGCCAATCATCTTGCGTTGCTGGTCGCCCGCAATGCCGCGCTCGGCGACGGCGTTCGGGAGACCGGCCTGCACACGGCCGGACCGCAGCTTGTCGCCTACACCTCCGCCGAGGCGCATGGCTGCATCAAGCAGGCCATGGAGATGGCCGGGATCGGATCGCGCTTCCTGCGCGTGATCCCGGTCGACCGGCGAGGTGCGATGCGGGCCGACTGCCTTACGGTGGCGATCGCCGCCGACCGCGCCGGCGGGTTGCGGCCGTTCCTGGTGGCCGGCACGGCCGGGACCGTGAACACCGGCGGCTTCGACGATCTCGAAGCGCTCGCCGAGAT
>DATBBS010000008.1:0-2849 GCA_036270895.1 Xanthobacteraceae bacterium | reverse complement strand
CGTCGGTGACCGAGCGATGGCTGCCGGCACGAGGAATCGCGCGCTCATGGTCTATCGGCCGCCCTTGGGACGCTTGAGCGAGAATTTGGTTTCCGGCGTGCCGACGAAATAATCATGATAGCCGGCGCGCGCGATCGGCCGCATCGCGGCGGTGTCGAGCTTGCCGTCCTTGATGAAGGTGTCGTCGATATGGACGCCGACCACCTGTCCGAACACCACGTAACGATCGGTCACGTTGCCGTCGAGATCCGAGAGCCGCACGGTCTGCAGCCATTTGCATTCGAGCGCGCAGAGCGAATCTTTCACCCGCGGCACCCCAACCAGGCGCGAGGGCGCGGACGCGAGGCCGGTCTTCTCCATCTCGTTCACGCCGCGGGCGAAGGGCGCCGACGTACCGTTCATCTGGTCGCGCAGATCGTAGGTCGCCAGATTGCAGACGAACTCCCGGGTCTCCTCGGTGAAGACGACCGAATCCTTGCGCCCCTCGCTCGCGAACATCACGGTCGGCGGGTGGTCGGTCAAACCGTTGAAGAAGGAGTAGGGCGCAAGGTTGATCTCGCCCTTGCGGCTCATCGAGCTGATCCAGCCGATCGGACGGGGCGCCACGATCGCCTTGAACGGATTGTAAGGCAGGCCGTGGTCGTTCCTGGCGGTCTCGTAGAACATGATCGCTTCTCACCTGCCGTAGCGCGTCACGATGTCGGACAGCGGCGGACGCGGCCGGTCCTGGGCCGGCGCCGCCGGCCTGCCGATATGGATGAACCCCGCGATCTTCTCGTGCGATGCGACCCCGAGCGCGTCGAGCGCCGCACGGTCATAGGCGTACCATTCGGTGATCCAATTGGCGGCGAAGCCGAGCGCGTGGGCGGCGAACACCAGGCTCATGGCGGCGGCGCCCGCCGAAAGCACCTGCTCCCATTCCGGGATTTTCACGTGCGGGGCGGCGCGGCTCACGACCGCGACCACCAGTGGCGCACGCGCCAGGCGTCCGCGCTCGTAGTCGACCTGCTCCGGCTTGGCGTCGGGAAATTTGCTGCGGAACGCCTGCGCGATCGCCTCGCCGGCCTTGAGACGCGCCTCACCCTCGAAAACGATGAAGCGCCAGGGCACGAGCTTGCCATGATCGGGCACCCGCGCCGCGATGGTCAGCAGCGTGTCCACCTCGGCGGCCGAGAGGCCGGGGCCCGCGAGCTCGATCGGCTTGACCGATCGCCGGGTCTTCAAGAGATTCAGCGCATCCTGCATGTCTCGCTCCGGGGACGGCCCGAGCGCCTACCATGTGGGGACGCGCCGAGAAAGGGGCGGCTTGAAATTGCCCTGATTCCGGTTGAAAAGCCCCAACATGGAGCGGGTCGAGGGGAATGGGGCGCGGCTGCGCGATCTGGCGGCGGCCGCCGCGATGCTGGCGGCATTGATGTCGGGTCCGGCATCGGCGCAGCAATCGCGCTCGATCATGCCGGGACCCCAGCAATTCGCGCCCTCGGGTGGCGCCGGCGTGATTGCGCCCGGCCAAGCCCTGGTCCCCCAAGCTCTGGTCCCGCAAGGGCCCGTGCCTGCGATCGGCCAGGCGGGTCCGCCGCTCGCCGCGCCATCGGCCGCGATACCGGCCGGCCAGGTCGGGCTGGTGGTGAGCGCACGCTACGGCCGCGACTTCCCGCAGCCGATTAATTCCAACCTGGTATGGCGGATCTACCCGGTCAGGCCGGATCAGGGTGGCGCATTCCGGCCGCTCAAGGAGGAGAAGTCGGCGACGCCGACCTTCGTGCTGGCGCCCGGCGACTACGTGGTCCACGTCACCTTCGGGCTCGCGAGCGCGGCCCGGACGGTGCATCTCAAGTCGGACGTGACGCGCGAGGTCTTCGAGCTTCCGGCCGGCGGATTGCGCATGGAGGGCCGGGTCGGCGACGTGCGCATTCCACCCGGACAGATTTCGTTCGAAGTCTTCCGCGGCAGCCAATTCGAGCCGGGCGAGAAGCGCCCGCTCGCGCCCGCCATCGCCACCGGCGACGTCGTGGTGCTGCCGGAGGGGACCTATCACATCGTCTCCAACTACGGCGACAGCAACTCGGTCGTGCGTTCCGACATCCGGGTGCAGGCCGGCAAGCTCAGTGACGTGACGGTGACCCACCGTGCGGCCGTCATCACGCTCAAGCTGGTGAGCGAGCGCGGCGGCGAGGCGCTCGCCAACACCAACTGGTCGGTGCTCACGCCCGGCGGCGACGTGATCAAGGAATCGATCGGCGCATTCCCCAAGGTCATCCTGGCGGAAGGCGACTACCGGGCGATCGCGCGCAACAGCGGCAAGACCTACGAACGGGAGTTCAAGGTGATCACGGGCGTCGACGGCGAGATCGAGGTGCTGACGCGCTGAGCCGCACCGGGATCCCGCGCCCGCCAGCGCGCCCCTTCGACTATGGCGAACCCGCCGCCTTCTGACGCCGCACGTCCGGCGCCACCGCTTCGTCGGCGAGCGCCGCGAGCGCCGCATCGAGGCCCGTTACCTGCTGGCCTTCCCGGCCGAGCCGGCGGATCGACACGCTGCGCCCGGCCGCCTCGTTCTTGCCGACCACCAGCAGCGCCGGGACCTTGGCGAGGGAGTGCTCGCGGACCTTGTAGTTGATCTTCTCGTTGCGCAGGTCCGCCTCCACCCGCAGGCCCTGGCGGCGCGCCTGGGCGACGACCTCGCGCGCGTAGTCGTCGGCGTCCGACGTGATGGTGGCGACCACCGCCTGCACCGGCGACAGCCAAAGCGGCAGATGGCCGGCATAATGCTCGATCAGGATGCCGGTGAAGCGCTCCAGCGATCCGAACATGGCGCGGTGCAGCATCACCGGCGTGACCTTGTTGGA
>DATBBS010000007.1:0-2416 GCA_036270895.1 Xanthobacteraceae bacterium | reverse complement strand
TGTCATTGCGGTGCGCCGCCTGTCGCAGCGCTATGGCGACGGATCGGACGCCATCGTGGCGCTGCAGGACATCGATTTTTCTGTCGCCGAGGGCGAATTCATCTCGATCGTGGGCCCCTCGGGCTGCGGGAAATCCACGCTCTTGAAAATTCTGGCCGGCCTGCTGCCGGCGTCGGTTGGCGACGCCTTTCTCAACGGCACCCCGATCGAGGGCCCGCGCAAGGACATCGGCATGGTGTTCCAGTCGCCCGTGCTGTTTCCCTGGCGCAGCGTGCTCGGCAATGTGCTGCTGCCGGCCGACGTGCAGCGGCTCGGGCGCGACCGGATGACCGGCCGGGCCCTGGAGCTTCTGGCGCTGGTCGGACTCACCGGATTCGAGCACCGCTATCCCTGGGAGCTGTCGGGCGGCATGCAGCAACGGGTCGCACTGGTACGGGCGCTGATGCACGATCCGGCCCTGCTTCTGATGGACGAGCCGTTCGGCGCGCTCGACGCGTTGACGCGCGAGACCATGAATGTCGAGCTGCAGCGCATCTGGCTCGACCGGCGCAAGACCGTGCTGTTCGTCACGCACTCCACGACGGAGGCGGTCTTTCTCGCCGACCGCGTGCTGGTGATGACGGCGCGGCCCGGCCGCATCGGCGACATGTTCGACGTCAAGCTGCCGCGTCCGCGCAGCCTCGACTTGATGACCACCGAGGCTTTCGGGGTGTATACGCGCCGCATCCGCGCGGTGCTGAGTGGCGGCGGAGGAATCGAATGAAGCCCACGGGCGCGACTTTCCTGCTGCGGCTGCTGCTGATCGTCGTCTTCCTGGCGGCCTGGGAAGCGATCGTCCGCGTGTTCGCCGTTCCGGCCTTCATCCTGCCGGCGCCCACCAGCATCTTCATGGCGCTCTATCGCGGCCTCGCGTCGTCGCTTTATCTCGACCACGTATGGATCACGCTCACCGAGACCCTGCTCGGCTTTGCGCTCGGCACCATTCTCGCCTTCGCGCTCGGCATCGCGGTCGCGCTGTCGCGCCGGACCGAATATTTCCTCTATCCCTTCATCGTCATGTTCCAGGCCATGCCCAAGGTGGCGCTGGCGCCGCTCATCATCATCTGGTGCGGCCTGGGATTGATCTCGAAGGTAGTGAGCGCCGCGCTCGTCGCCTTCTTCCCGCTGATGGTCAACACCATTGTGGGGCTGCGCTCGGCCGACGAGGACCGTATCAACCTGATGCGCTCGCTCGCCGCCACGCGCGGCCAGATCTTCTGGATGCTGCAGCTGCCCAATGCCATGCCCTATATTTTCGCCGGGCTCGAGATCGCGATGATCTTCGCGCTGATCGGCGCGATCGTGGCCGAGTTCGTCGGCGCCCAATCCGGGCTCGGCATGCTGATGCAGAGCATGAACTTCACCATGGACGTGGCGGGGCAGTTCTCGGTGCTCCTGATCCTGTCCGTGCTCGGCCTGGTGCTCAACAGCCTGGTCAGCGAGGTGCGGCGGCGCGTGCTGTTCTGGGATCCGTCGCAAAAACTCGGCGCCGGAGCGCCGGCCAAGAAGGGAGGCCTGTCATGATACGTGCGCTCGTCGTCGGCGCGCTCGCCGTCTCTGCGTGGGGAAGCGTGGCGACCGAGGGTTCGGCGCAGACCACGGTGCGCATCGCCTGGTGCGCCCGCACGGTGAGCTCGGCGGCGGCGCCCTTCGCGGTCGCGACCAAGATGGGCTGGTACGCGGCCGCCGGCATCAAGGTCGAGCTGGTGCCGCTGCCGGGGTCTACCGACTGCGTGAAGCTGGTCGCAACGCGCGACGTGCAGTATGGGCTGCCTTCGATCGAGCCGCTCGCCATCATCCGGCCGCAGGGCATCAAGATAAAGAACTACTACACCGCCTATCAGGGCAACATCTACGGAATCGTGGTGCCGGCCGACAGCCCGATCAAGCGCTTCGCCGATCTCAAGGGCAAGCGCATCGGCGTCACCTCGATGGCCTCGGCGGGCGTCATCATTGCGCGCGCCCTGGCGGCGACCCACGGCTGGAACCCGGATCGTGACATCTCGATCGTGGTGGTGGGCGAAGCCGCGCAGACGGCCGCCCTGCTGCGGTCGGGACAGATCGAGGCGCTCTCGCAGTTCGACACCCAATATGCGTTGACCGAGAATGCCGGCGCCAGGCTGCGCGCGCTCGACGAGGACAACGCGGCGATCGCGCGCTTCCCCTCCAACGGCTTCATCGCGCTCGAGGAGACGCTCGCCACCAAGCGCGCGGAGGCCGTTGCGCTGGTGCAAAACTACGCCAAGGGCACGATCTTCGCGATGGCCAATCCGGAGGCCGCGATCCGCATCCTGTGGGAGGTGTTTCCGCAGACCAAGGCGACCGGCAAGACCGAGGAGGAGGCGCTCAAGGACGACATCAAGACGCTCGAGGCGCG
>DATBBS010000006.1:0-12942 GCA_036270895.1 Xanthobacteraceae bacterium | reverse complement strand
ATCGGGCCCGGCAAGCTCGCGGAGTCGAACGCGCAGCAGGTCACAACGGTGCGGCAGATCGTCGAAGGCCTCGGCCTCGAGATCGCGTCGCCGGACGACGCGCGCGAGATCCTGGCGCTCAAGGGCGCCGACAAGGTGAATTTTTGAGGGGGCGCGCAGGGACTAGCGAGTTGCGCCTAGGGAACTAGTCGCTACTCGCTTCCGTCAGAACCTCAGCTTGAAATTGAACCAGGGGCTCTTGCCGACATTGCGGATCGGGCGTCCGGGGCTGACGAAGGAGTAGCTGGTGTTGTCCTGCGCGCCGATCATCACGGCCTCGACCAGCGGCTCCGCGATCGGCCCGTTTCCCGCCCATTCCACGATGAAGTTCGCCGCCACCCCGCCGCGGTCGTCCTCGGCCGGGATGATGATCTCGATCGTGCCGAAAGGCTTCAGCGCCATCGGCTCGCTGATGTAGCTTTGGACCAATTTTCCGGCGGTATCGAAATATTCGACCCGTTCCAGCACGAGCGCCTTGGTCGACGAGGTGTTGTCGATCCGCAGCGTGGTCGACAGCTCGATCAGCTTGCGATCGCCCGGTGTCGCCCCATAGACGCGCGAATAGGCCGGCACATAGATCGTGCCCCGCGCCGAGATCGCGCTCGGCGCCGGCATCTCGCCCATGGAATCCTTGAATTGCGCGCGAAAATCGGCCGCCTGGGTCTGGTGGGTCTGGCTCAGCGCGCCCGTCGTCTCCGCATGGACGAACCCCCAGGCGATCCCGAGGAGGACGGCCGGCACGCAGAGCCGCATCGCATGTGTCGCCGTCCGCATCGCGCTCCCCGCCGCGTCCGGGGCGGAGGCAAGTCCTCGCCGCTCGCCGGGTTCCTGCCGAATATCCGGCAGTATGACACCCGGAATGCCATGCGCGTCAACATGGCGCAGGGGAAGATTCACCGCAATGAAAGAGCGGCGCGCATCGCCCGGGTTGGGCGTCGCGCGCGATGCGCTAACATGTTTCGTTTCCGGTTGCCGATCGGAGCCTGCCGCCGTCCAATAGGCGGAGAATTCGCAAGGGACATTCATGGCTTCGCTCGACACCGTCAGTCTCGGCATCCTGATCGGCGCGCTTTTGGTGCTGGCCGGCATCCTGTCCAGCCTCGTCGCCTTGCGGTTCGGGGCGCCGCTGCTGCTCGTCTTCCTGGTCGTCGGCATGCTGGCCGGCCAGGAGGGACCGGGCGGAATCAAATTCGACGACGTGGGGGTGGCCTATATCGTGGGCTCGATCGCGCTCGCGCTGATCCTGTTCGACGGCGGGTTGCGCACGCGTTTCGCCACGTTTCGCAGCGTGCTCGCGCCGTCGCTCACGCTGGCGACCCTCGGCGTCGTGCTCACCGCGGCGCTCACCGCGCCGGTCGCCCGCTACGCGCTCGGCCTCGGCTGGACCGAGTCGCTGCTGGTCGGCTCGGTGGTCGCCTCGACCGACGCGGCCGCGGTGTTCTTCCTCCTCCATGCGCGCGGGTTGCGGTTGCGGCCGCGCGTCAGCGCCACGCTCGAGATCGAATCGGGCACCAACGATCCGTTCGCGATCTTTCTCACCCTGCTGCTGGTCGAGCTGCTGCTCTTCGGTCCCCAGCCGTGGTGGAGCATCGCGATCGGGCTCATCGCGAAGGCTTTCGGCGGGGCGCTGATCGGGATCCTGGGTGGCCGCGGCATCGTGCTGGTGCTCAATCGGCTGGCGCTGCCGCAGGGCCTGCATGCGCCCTTCGTGGCCACCGGAGCGCTGGTGGTGTTCGGCTTCGCCGAGGCGATCCACTCGTCGGGCTTTCTCGCCGTCTATGTGGCGGGGCTCGTGGTCGGCAACCGTCCGACCCGCGCGCACAACAGCGTGGTGGCCTTCCTCGATGCCGCGACCTGGCTGGCGCAGATCGGCATGTTCCTGCTGCTCGGCCTCCTGGCCTGGCCGGAACGGCTGCCGCAGCACGCGCTCGCCGCGCTGGCGGTCGTGCTCACCCTCATGCTGGTGGCGCGCCCGCTCGCGGTGTTCGTGTGCCTGGCGCCGTTCCGCTTCTCGTGGCGCGAGAAGCTGTTCATCTCCTGGGTCGGGCTGCGCGGCGCGGTCGGGATATTTCTCGCGTCGATCCCGCTGATGGTCGCATTGCCGAACGCCCTGCTCTATTTCGACGTCGGCTTCGTGGTCGTGCTGGTCTCGCTGCTGGTGCAGGGCTGGAGCATCGCGGCGGCGGCGCACCGCCTGCACATCGCGTTGCCACGCGCCGGGCGGGCGCTGCGCCGGGTCGAGCTCGACCTGCCCGGCCAGCTCAGCCAGGAGCTGGTCGGCTATGCGGTGCATGCCAACAATCCGTATCTGCGCCGGCGCATCGTGCCGTCCTGGGCCAAGCTGATGCTGGTGGTGCGCCGCGAGCGCGTGCTCACCGCCGGCGAGGCGGCGGAGATCCGCGAGGGCGATCACGTCTATTTCCTGGCCCCGCCCGAGAAGGCGCAGGCGCTCGACCGCTTCTTCGTCGACATGCCGCCCCCGGCCGCGCCCGACCCGCGCCTGCTCGGCGATTTTTTCGTCGGCGGCGAGGTGACGCTCGGCGCGCTCGCCGAGATCTACGGCATCGCGGTCGCGCCGCAGGACACGGCGACGACGCTTGCGGACCACCTGACCGACGCCCTCGGCCATGTGCCCCGCCCGAACGACGTGCTGGCGCTCGGCGCCATCACGCTGGTGGTGCAGAAGGTCGTGGACGGCCGGGCGGCCAGCATCGGGTTGCAGTTGGCCGAGCCCGACGCCGTCGCCGACGCGCCCAAGACGACATTCGAAAAAGTCAAACGACGCGCGCGCGCCGTGCTGGCCATCCGACGCTGAAACAGTCCCCTTTGGGTTCAGGGATGGCGGCTCGCCCAATCCGCGATGATCGTCGCCAACGCATCTAGTCCGTCGGTCAATGCGGCGGGGCCCGGCTGCAGGATCAGCGACGACTTGATCTCGCGCAGCCAGCCCTCCCGCACGGCCGGAAGCTCGGCAAAGCCCGGCCGCGCCGCCAAACGGGCGGGCACGAATTTCTTGCCGCACCATGAACCGACGATGATGTCGGGCGCGGACGCGATGACGTCATCGGCCGATACGATGCGCTCACGGGCGCTCTTGCGGTCCGCCAGGCGCGCGAACACGTCGAGGCCGCCCGCCGCCGCGATCAGCTCCGACACCCAACCGATGCCGGCGATCATCGGCTCGTCCCACTCCTCGAAATAGACGCGCGGCCGGCGCGCCAACGCGCGGGTGCGCGCGCGGGTGTCGGCCAGGCGTTGCTCCAGCGCGCCGGCCAGCGCCTCGGCCTTGTCGGACACGCCCACCAGCGCCCCGAGGGTGCGGATCATGGCGAAGATGCCGGCGAGATCGCGCTGGTTGAAGGCATGCAGCGCGACGCCGCGGCGGATCAGCGTGGCCGCGATGTCGGCCTGCAGGTCGGAGAATGTGAGCACGAGGTCGGGCGCGAGCGCCATGATCTTGTCGATGTCGGCCGAGATGAAGGCGGAGACGCGCGGCTTCTCGCGCCGCACGCGGGCCGGCCGCACCGCATAGCCGGACACGCCGACGAGGCGCGCCTCCTCGCCCAGGAGATAGAGCGTCTCGACGGTCTCCTCGGTCAGGCAGACGATGCGTCGCGGCGGATACATGGCTCTGTCCCGCAATGACAACGGTCAGGCAAGCATATCCGTCGCGCCGACGTCGAGCAGTTCCAATCCGCCTTGCGCCGCGACGCGCCCGCCCTGGATCAGCACCACCGCGGTCGCAATACGCTTGAGCTCGGGGGCATGGTGGCTGACATAGAGCATCGGCACCTTGGCGTCGTCCCGCAGACGCACCAGGTAGGGCAGAATCTCGCGCTTGCGTGCCGCGTCGAGCGAGGCGAGCGGCTCGTCCAGCAGGAGCAATCGCGGCCGCGTCAACAGCGCGCGTCCGATCGCGACGCGCTGACGCTCGCCGCCGGACAGCTTGCCGGGCCGGCGGTCGAGCAGATGGCCGATGTCGAGAAGGTCGACGATGTGCCGCGTCGCGGCCTCGTCGCGCGCGAGCCCGTTCATGCGCCGTCCGTAGTCGAGATTCCGGCGCACCGTGAGATGCGGAAACAGCCGGCCCTCCTGGAACACGTAGCCGATGCGGCGCCGGTGCGGCGGCACGTCGATGCGCGCCGCCGAATCGAACAGCACGGTGTCGTCGAGCGCGATGCGGCCGCGGTCCGGCGCGAGCAGGCCCGCGATCAGGTTGGCGACGGAGGATTTGCCGGCGCCCGAGGGGCCGAACAGCGCGGTCGCGCCCGCCATGGCGTCGAACTTCACCGCCAGGGTGAAAGCCCCGAGCCGCTTCTCGACCGCGACCACCAGCATGCTATTCCCCGTGAAACCGCAGGCCGGCGCGGCGCGCGAACCATTCGGACGCGATGAGCGCCGCCAGCGCCAGCGCGATCGCGACCAGCACGAGCCGGCCAGCCGCGGCGTCGCCGCCGGGCACGTTGGTATAGGTATAGATCGCGGCCGACAGCGTCTGGGTCTCGCCCGGAATATTGGACACGAAGGTGATGGTGGCGCCGAACTCGCCGAGCGCCTTGGCGAAGCACAGCACCATGCCGGCGATCACGCCGGGCAGCGCGAGCGGCAGGGTGACGGTAGCGAAGACCCATAGCCGGCTCGCCCCCAGGGTCGCGGCGGCGTCCTCGAGCTTGCGGTCGATCGCCTCCAGGGACAGCCGGATCGCGCGCACCAGCAAGGGGAATCCCATTATCCCGCAAGCGAGCGCCGCGCCGGTCCAGCGGAACGAGAAGACGATGCCGAACGTGTTGTCCAAAAAGGCGCCGATCGGTCCCTTGCGGCCGAACGAGATGAGCAGCAGATAGCCGGTCACCACCGGCGGCAGCACCAGAGGCAGGTGCACCAGCCCGTCGACCAGCGCCTTGCCCCAGAATTTCTTGCGCGCCAGCAGCCACGCCACCGCGATGCCGAACGGCAACGCGACCGCGGTCGCCACCAGCGCGATCCGCAGCGAGAGCCGGATCGCGATCCATTCATCAGGGGTGAGGTCGAGCATCGCGTTAGGCTTCTACCCTCGCCGTCGTCGCTGAAGGCAGGACGGGGCTTGTCCGCCGAAGCGCAGCGAAGGCGGATGGGGGGACTACACTTCCTCCGAGTCTGCGGCCGCCCCCCATTCCTGACCCCTCCCCGCCACGCGGTCCGCGCGCGGGGGGAGGGGAACAGAAGCGTTGGGCAAGCTCATCCGTCCGCGTCGATAGAGAAGAAATCACTGATCCAAAAGTCATGACGTCGGCTTCACCAGGAAAGTAAAACCATATTTCTCGAAGATTACCTTGGCGGCCTGGCTGCGCAGGAAGGCGAGGTAATCATCGGCCTCCGGTTTCGCGGTTACGGTGGCGGCGACCGGATAGACGATGGGCGGATGGGAGTCGGGCGGGAAGGCGCCGACGATCTTGACGTTCGGCTCGACCTTGGCGTCGGTCTCGTAGACGATGCCGAGCACCGCTTCGCCGCGCGCCACCAGGGCGAGCGCGGCGCGCACGCTTTCGGCCATGGCGAATTTAGGCGCCGCCGCGGCCCAGGCGCCGAGCTTCTCGAGCGCCGCCTTGGCGTATTTGCCGACCGGCACGGACTGGACGTCGCCGGTCGTGATGCGGCCGTCGCCCGCGAGCTTGGCGAGGTCGAAGCCCGGCCCGATCTGGACATTGGCGATCTTGGAATCCTTGGGCGCGATCAGGACGATCTTATTGCCGAGCAGATTGACCCGCGACGCATCCTTGATGACCTTCTTCTGGCTGCCATAGTCCATCCAGTCGAGATCGGCGGACGCGAAGACGTCGGCCGGCGCGCCCTGCTCGATCTGCTTCATGAGCGTGGAGCTCGCCGCATAGCTCACCACCACCTTGGTGCCGGTTTTCTTGGTATAGGCGGCGTCGATGTCGTCGAGGGCGTTCTTCATCGAGGCGGCGGCGAAGACCGTGAGCGTCTTGTCCTGCGCCGACACCGGCCGGAGACCGGCGAACGCGCCGGCCGTCACGACGAGCAGCGACAGGAGGAACGAGACCGATAATTTCTTGAGCATGCGGCGCTCCATAAGTTGCGAAAGGCGTTGACGAGAATTCGACGGCAGGCTTGCGCCTGCCTTCGCGGGAAAGCCCCAAAAGACTCGTTCGAAACGACAATCCCGGGAGCGCCGTCCCGGCCTCGCCAGCTGCGCTTACGGCGCGACGGCGGGTCGTGGGCGCACCCTAGCAAGCCTCGCGCAGGGGAGCAAAGCGGTCATGCGGCCGCAAATCGCGCGCGATCGGCGGTGCGGTGTAGGATAGCCTCGCGTGGCGAGCGGCCGGACGGATACCCATGAACGAGATCACCCCCATCGAAGGCGACTATGATTACATCGTGGTGGGCGCGGGCTCGGCCGGCTGCGTGCTGGCAAACCGGCTCTCCGCCGATCCGAAGACGCGCGTGCTGGTGCTGGAGGCGGGCGGATCCGACAACTGGATCTGGTTCCACATTCCGGTCGGCTACCTGTTCGCGATCGGCAACCCGCGCTCCGACTGGATGTACAAGACCGAGCCGGAAGCGGGCCTCAACGGCCGCAGCCTCAACTATCCGCGCGGCAAGGTGATCGGCGGCTCCTCGGCCATCAACGCGATGATCTATATGCGCGGGCAGGCGGCCGACTACGACCATTGGCGCCAGCTCGGCCTCGGCGGTTGGGGCTGGGACGACGTGCTGCCCTATTTCAAGCAGCACGAGCATCACTTCCTGGGCGACGGCCACGCGCATGCGACCGGCGGCGAATGGCGGGTCGAGCGCCAGCGCGTGCGCTGGGACCTCTTGGAAACCTTCCGCGTCGCCGCCGAGCAGAGCGGCATCAAGCCGATCGACGATTTCAACGCCGGCGACAACGAGGGCTCGTGCTATTTCCACGTCAACCAGAAGCGCGGCCGGCGCTGGTCGGCGGCGCGCGGATTTTTGAAGCCGGCGCTGGGGCGGCCCAACCTGCGGCTGGAGACCGGATGCCTGGTCGAGGGTCTCGAGCTCGAGGGCCGGCGCGCCACCGGGGTGCGCTGGCGGCAGGACGGCGCGGCGCGGCGCGCGCGCTGCCGCGGCGAGGTGATCCTGGCGGCCGGCACGATCGGCTCGGCCCAGATCCTGCTGCTGTCGGGCATCGGGCCGGCAGCGCGCGCCCAGGCGCTGGGAATTCCGGTGGCGCTCGACCGGCCCGGCGTGGGCGAGAACCTGCAGGACCACTTGCAGCTTCGCCTGATCTACAAGATCACCGGCGCCAAGACCCTCAACGAGATCTATCACTCGCGCTTCGGCAAGATCGGCATGGCGCTCGATTACGCGCTGCGCCGGCGCGGGCCCCTCACCATGGCGCCGTCGCAGCTCGGCGCGTTCACCCGCTCCGACCCCTCGCGCGCGCGCGCCAATATCCAGTTCCACATCCAGCCGTTGTCGCTCGATCGCTTCGGCGAGCCGCTCCATACCTTTCCGGCCTTTACGGCGAGCGTGTGCAACGTGCAGCCGACCAGCCGCGGGCATATCCGTCTCAAGAGCCGAAATCCCGCCGATCCTCCCGCCATTGCGCCGAACTATCTGTCGACCGACGAGGACCGCCGGGTAGCGGCGGACTCGCTGCGCGTCGCGCGGCGCATCGTGGCACAGCCGGCGCTCAAGAAATACCGGCCGGTCGAATTCCTTCCAGGGCCGGCGGTTGGTGACGACGACGCCAGCCTGATCAAGGCGGCGGGCGACATCGGCACCACCATTTTCCACCCCGTCGGCACCGCCAAGATGGGCCTGCCGTCCGATCCGCGCGCCGTGGTGGATGGAACGCTGCGCGTGATGGGCATGGAGCGGCTGCGCGTGATCGACGCCTCGGTGATGCCGACGATCACGTCCGGCAACACCAACTCGCCCACCATCATGATCGCCGAGAAGGGCGCGGCGCTGGTGCTGCGAGGACATTGATTGCCGTCACCTGATGGGCGAACATGCCGCGCCACGACCTTGAATTGCGGTCGGGGGACCTCAAATTCCGGCGGCGGGCTGCCGCGTCGAGAGCGGCCGGGGGAATGGACCATCATGGACGTGTTCAGTCGCGCCAAGGGCATCATGCTGGCCCCGGAAACCGAATGGCCGGAGATCGAGAAGGAGCCGGGCACGCCGGCCTGGCTGTTCGGCAATTACGCCGTGTATCTGGCGGCGATCCCGCCGATCGCCGGCTTCATCGGCGGCTCCATCATCGGGATCACGGTGCCGCCGATGGGGACGTTCCGGGTGCCGCTGTTCGCCGGCCTGCTCGCCGCGGTGATCGCCTATGTGTTGAGCTTCGTGATCGTCTACGCGATCGCCATCATCATCGATCAGCTCGCGCTCAGGTTCGGCGGACGCAAGGATTTCGCCAATGCGCTCAAGGTGGCGGTCTATTGCTTCACGCCCTTCTGGGTGGGCGGCATTTTCGCGCTCATGGCGGGGACGCGATTCCTGGCCTATGTGATCGCGCTTTTCGGCGTCTATCTGCTGTCGCTCGGGCTGCCGCGCCTGATGAAGTCGCCGCCCGACAAGACTGTCGGCTATGTGGCGGCGGTGGCCGCCTGCGCGATTGCGATCGTCGGCGCCATCACGCTGATCGAGGTGGCGTTCGTCACATAGAGCGTGGACTCATAAACCGGGAGCCAAATACTGACCTGGGGCGCTGCCCATTCGGGGTAAAGCGGACATAATGCAGACACCGCGGGATCACCGCTAATGACCCAAAGCGGACTTTGACCGACCCGACTCAGTGGCATTGCCAACCTAGGACTCGGGCGAATAGCGAACCGAACTGAGACATAGGAGTATGCGTGAGCCGGGGGAAATCAAAGAGCGTGCGGAAACGCTTTTTCGTGGCCCTCGGCCACGCCGTTCGTCTTACGTGGCCGGCGCTGTCGACAATTCTGGCGTTTCAGGTTGCCCTGGGTCTGCTGGTCGGCTTTATGGAGGGCTGGTCTGTCGGCGACGCGGTCTATTTCACCTTCGTCACCGGCCTCACGATTGGTTACGGGGACATCGTACCGCGGCAGGCGCTCGCGCGCGCACTTGCGATCGGGATTGGTCTCTCCGGGCTCTTTCTCACGGGCCTCATAGCCGCGATTGCGGTCTACGCCATGCGCACAGCGCTCACCGATGACGACACCGGGTGAGAGAACCGCTCTTGTATTCAGACGCGGGCACTTGCTGCCGGCCCCACGGCCTGGATTTTCGCCCGCCTGCTCGCCACGCCCTCACGGCAGCGCCGTCAGGTGGCGGATCGGCCGGCCCGGCGTGAGCGCGGCGGCGGCCGCCACGATGGTGTCGGCGTCGATGCCGTAATGGCGGTAGAGGTCCGCGATCGTGCCGGTCTGGCCGAAATGCTCGACGCCGAGCGGCCGCACCCGATGGCCGTGCACGGCACCGAGCCAGGCGAGCGTTGCCGGGTGGCCGTCGAGCACGGTGACGATCCCGCAATGGGGCGGCACGCCGGCGAGCAGCCGCTCGATATGCGAACGGGCATGGACCAGCCCGCGCTCGCGCGCGCGCTGCGCCGCGGTCCAGCCCGCGTTGAGCCGGTCGGCCGAGGTGACGGCGAGCAACCCGACGTCGCGGCGATCCTCGGCGATCCGCCACACCGCCTCGTTCGCCTCCGGGGCGACCGCGCCCGTATAGGCGATCACGACCTCGCAATTGGGCCCGGGCGGGCGCAGCCAATAGGCGCCGTCGACGATCTCCTGGCGCAGCTCGCCCGTCATGTTGCGCCTGATCTGCTCGATCGGCCGGGTGGAGAGGCGCAGATAGACGGAGCCGCCGGTCTCGTCGCGCAGCCAGTTGCGCTCGGTCGCGTCGCCCGCGCCGTCCTTCTGGACGTAGCCGAGCGCAAAGCTGAAGATCGCCGCCAGCTCGTCGACGAAAGCCGGCTCGAAGGCCGCGAGCCCGTCCTGCGCCATGCCGATGAGCGGCGTCGCGATCGACTGGTGGGCGCCGCCCTCGGGCGCGAGCGTGACGCCGGACGGCGTCGCCGCCAGGATGAAGCGCGCGTCCTGATAGCACGCATAGTTGAGCGCATCGAGGCCACGCTGGATGAAGGGATCATACAGCGTGCCGATCGGCAGCAGGCGCTCGCCGTTGATGGCGTGCGACAGCCCGAGCGCGGACAGCAGGATAAAGAGGTTGTTCTCCGCGATGCCGAGCTCGATATGCTGGCCGGTGGGCGAGAAATCCCAGTTGAAGGTCGACGGGATGCGCTCGCTCTTGAAGATGTCGGCCAGCTTCTCGCGCGCGAACAGGCCGCGGCGGTTGACCCAGGGGCCGAGATTGGTCGAGACCGTGACGTCGGGCGAGGTCGTGACGATGCGCGCCGCGAGCTCCGAGCTCTGCCGCCCGAGCTCGTTCAAGAGCGCCCCGAAACCGGTCTGGGTCGACATCTCGGGCGCGATGGTGACCGCCAGCTCGTCCGGCACCGCGAACTGGCGCACGCGCGGCTTCTCCTTGGCGCGCGCCGCGAACGGCACGCTGCCGAGATAGGCCTGCAGCTCCGCCACCGGCGCGTCGAGGCCTTCGAACTTGTCCCATTCGTGGCCCGGCCGGACATTCATGGCGGCGCGGAATTTTTCCATCTGGGCGGGCGTCATGAGGCCCGCATGGTTGTCCTTGTGGCCCGCGAAAGGCAGCCCGTAGCCCTTGATGGTGTAGCAGATGAAGCAGATCGGCCGGTCGTGGTCGACCTTGCCGAAGGCCTCGAGCAGGGTCGGCAGGTCGTGGCCCGCCAGGTTGGTCATCAGGCGCGCGAGCTCGTCGTCGCTGCGCGCCTCGATCAGCCGCGCGACGTCGCCCTGGTCGCCGAGGTCGTCATTGAGCCGCTTGCGCCACGCCGCGCCGCCCTGGAACACCAGCGCCGAATAGAGCTGGTTGGGGCAGCCGTCGATCCAGTCGCGCAGGCGCGCGCCGCCCGGCTCCGCGAAAGCGGCTTCCAGCAGCACGCCGTATTTCAAGATGACGACGTCCCAACCGAAGGCGCGAAACAGCTTTTCGTAGCGTTCCCACAGCCCCTCGCGCACCACCGCGTCGAGGCTCTGCCGGTTGTAGTCGATGATCCACCAGCAATTGCGCAGGCCCTGCTTCCAGCCTTCCAGCATGGCCTCGAAGATGTTGCCCTCGTCGAGCTCGGCGTCGCCCACCAGCGCCACCATGCGGCCTTCGGGATGCTCGCATCCCCAGCCGTGCGCCCGCACATAGTCCTGCGTCAACGAAGAGAAGAGAGTCTGCGCCACCCCGAGACCGACCGAGCCGGTGGAGAAATCGACGTCGTCGACGTCCTTGGTGCGCGACGGATAGCTCTGCGCGCCCTTGTAGCCGCGAAAGCCTTCGAGCTTTTCGCGGGTCTGGCGGCCGAGCAGATACTGGATGGCATGAAAGTTCGGACTCGCATGCGGCTTCACGGCGACGCGGTCCTGCGGCTTGAGCACCGCGAAATAAAGCGCCGTCATGATGGTGGCGAGCGAGGCCGACGAGGCCTGATGGCCGCCGACCTTGAGGCCGTCGTGGCTCTGTCGCACGTGGTTGGCGTGATGGATGGTCCAGGCGGCGAGCCACAGCACCTTTTGCTCGAGCGCGCGCAGCAGTGCGAGCGCGCCGGCGGCGGGCGGCGCGGGACCTTTGGGCGATCGGGTCGTTGGCTTGGCCATGCCGGCATCATGCCATCGGCGGCTTGGCAGGGGCCGCCAATTTCGATCACAATCGGATGTCAGATTGGCATATTCGGCCAAAACAGTCCGCAAAAGGTGATTCTTCATGCCGCACCAACTGGACGCCCTCGACCGCAAGATTCTCGGCCTGCTGCAGACCGACGGGCGCATGAGCCTCGCCGATCTCGCCGCCAAGGTGGGCCTCTCGTCCTCCCCCTGTCTGCGCCGGGTGCGCATGCTGGAGCGCGCCGGCGTCATCGCGCGCTATGTCGCGGTGCTCGATCAGCAGGCCGTCGGATTGCCGGTGAGCGTCTTCGTGTCGGTCAAGCTGGAGCGGCAGCGCGAGCAGGCGCTCGACCGCTTCGCCAAGGCGATCGCGCGCTGGCCCGAGGTGCTGGAGTGCTACCTGATGACCGGCCCGCGCGACTATTGGCTGCGCGTGGTGGTGCCCGACCTCGCCGCCTATGAGCAGTTCCTCAAGCAGAAGCTCACGCGGCTGGAAGGCGTCGCCTCGATCGAGTCGAGCTTCGCGCTCGAGCAGGTGAAATACACCAACGTGCTGCCGGTGATGTGAGGGGGCGCGCGACTACGGCGCGGCGAGCACCGCACGGCAGGCCGCCGGCAGATCCTTCATGGTGGTCTGCGGCCGGGGCTTGCGCGGATTGTTGGGATCGGGCGGCGGCTCGGGCTTGGGATGGATCACCGCGTCGCGGAACCACCAGTCGAGATCCTTGCCGCAGCCCTCGCCGGGCGGCACCGGATCCTGCGGCTTGCACTCCGGGCTGTCGGGCGGACAGACGAGGCGAACATGGAAATGATAGTCGTGCCCCCAATAGGGCCGCACCTTGTCGAGCCATTCGCCCTCGCCGCCGGCCTCTCGGCACAGCGCCTTCTTGATCGCCGCGTTGACGAAGACGCGCTGCACCTTGGGGTCTTCGGCCGCCGCGCGGATGAGCGCCGCGTGGGCCGGCGTCCACACCGAATGGTCGACGTCGAGCCGGCTGGGCGCCACCGCCATGGTGGCCGACATTTCCTCGCGCTCCTCGCGCGTGAGTTCGCGGTTGGGCATCGGGGTGAGCCAGATGTCGGCGTCGAGCCCGACCTGATGGCTGGCGTGTCCCGTGATCATCGGTCCGCCGCGCGGTTGCGACATGTCGCCGACCAGGAGGCCGGGCCAGCCGAGCTTGGCTCCCTTGGCGGACAGCCGCTTGAG
>DATBBS010000005.1:0-5991 GCA_036270895.1 Xanthobacteraceae bacterium | reverse complement strand
CGACTCCGAGACGCTCGTCAACGAGGTGGTGTTGCGCAGCCAGGCGCAGGCCGTCTATGCGGCGGAGAATTTCGGACATTTCGGCCTCAACCTGCGCCGCTACGCCCATTTCACCTCGCCGATCCGCCGCTATGCCGACCTGGTGGTGCATCGCGGGCTGATCCGCGCCGCCAAGCTCGGCGCGGATGGGCTTCCCGATTCCCTCGACGCCGCGGCGCTCGGCGAGATCGGCGCCAGCATCTCGGCGACCGAACGGCGCTCGATGGCGGCCGAGCGCGAGACCGCGGACCGGCTGATCGCGCATTTTCTCGCCGACCGGGTCGGCGCCACATTCGAGGGCCGGATCAGCGGCGTGACGCGCGCCGGCCTGTTCGTGAAGCTCGACGAGACCGGCGCCGACGGGTTCATTCCGGCGCGCACGCTCGGCGACGACTATTTCCGTTTCAACGAAGCCAGGCGCGCGATGATCGGCGACGCCACCGGAGAGACGCTGACGCTCGGCGACCGCGTGACGGTGCGTCTCGCCGAGGCGGTGCCGCTCGCCGGCGCGTTGCGCTTCGAGCTCCTGTCCGGCCGCAAATCGGATGGCGGCGCCAGGCGCCCGCGCGCGCAACGTCACCGGCGCGAGGATCGCGGCGGCAGGCCGGCGCCGCGCCCCCACCGCGGCCAGCGGCGGCGCTGATGGGCTGGGCCCCGATGGAGGCTCCGCGCACGCCGCGTCCGCTCGTGCGGGCGATGGGGCGCGGATTTCGCGGCCGTTGCCCGAACTGCGGCGAGGGCCGCCTGTTTCGCGCCTTCCTCAAGGTGGTGGATCGCTGCCCGGTGTGCGGCATGGAGTTCTTTCACCACCGCGCCGATGATGCGCCGCCCTATTTTGTCATCCTGATCGTGGGCCACATCGTGGTGCCGCTCGCGCTCGTGGTCGAGACGGAGTTCTCGCCGCCCTATTGGGTGCATGCCGCGCTGTGGGGGCCGTTGACGGTCGGGCTCTCGCTCGCTCTATTGCAGCCGATCAAAGGCGCGATCGTCGCCTGGCAATGGGCGCAATACATGCACGGATTCGATCCCGATCACGCGGATGAGGACGATCCGCCGGCGGGCGGGCCTCGCGCATGAGCGACATCGCGGCGCGACTGCTCGAACGCCTGACCGATACCGACGACGGTCACACTTTTCCGCCCATGCGGCCGCGCGACGCCGCCACCATGATCATCATCGACCGCGCCACCCCCTCGCCGCAGGTGCTGCTCGGCCGCCGCCATCACGGCCATAAATTCATGCCGGGAAAATTCGTCTTTCCAGGCGGCCGCGTCGAACCGATCGACCGCCGCATGCCGTCCGCGACGGCGATCGAGCCGCGCGTCGAGGCGCGGCTGATGCAGGCGATGCCGCGGCCGAGCGCCGCCCGGGCGCGCGGCCTCATGCTCGCCGCCATCCGCGAGACCTTCGAGGAGACCGGCCTGCTGCTCGGAAAGCAAAGCCGCGATCCGCTGCGCTCGCCGGGCGGGCCCTGGGACGCCTTCGCGCAAGCGGGCATCGCACCCGATCTCGCGGCCATCCATTTCGTGGCGCGCGCCGTCACGCCGCCGGGACGTTCCAAGCGTTTCGATACCCGCTTCTTCGCGGTCGACGCGCGCGAGATCGCGGCGCGCCAGGATGGCGTGGTCGGACCCGACAGCGAGCTCACGGAATTGGTGTGGCTGCCGATCGCCGAGGTGTCGCGCCTCGACATCCCGGCGATCACGACCGCAGTGCTCGAGGAACTCGCCGCCCGCATTGCGGCCGGCTTTTCGCACGACCTGCCGGTGCCGTTCTATCGCATGGTGAGCCGGAAGCGGTCGCGGGAGCTGTTGTGAGGGCGCCCCTCCCCCTTCCTTGACTTTTCGGCCCCCGCCGCTAGTTTGCGGCCAAATTCGCGGCCTTGGGCCGCCCATTGCGAGGAACAGTCATGGCCAAGGCCACCACGATCAAGGTCAAGCTGGTGTCGAGCGCCGATACCGGTTTCTACTATGTCACCAAGAAGAACTCGCGCACTCAGACCGAGAAGCTGGTGAAGAAGAAATACGATCCGGTCGCCCGCAAGCATGTCGAGTTCCGCGAGGGCAAGATCAAGTAACCGCCGTTTTCGCACGATCGATATTGAAAGGGCGCCGTTTCGGCGCCCTTTTGCTTACGCAATATGGTCGAAACAGGTGGCCGGCCGGAAGCGGTGTACGAGGAGGCCACTCTCACCGCTCCCGGGCCGGCCGAACCCCACGGACCCAGGAGATGCGGCGGACCTGGGCACCCCGCGGGGTTGTCGAAAAGACGGCGGCGGGACACCTCATGGGACTCTCGCGAGCAGCGGATGAGACTGTTCCGACGCCCCCAAAGGCTAGCCCAAGCCCGATCGAAATCAATCGCACAACCCGTTGATCCGCAGGGGTTTTCGATCAACCTAACTTGTTAGGGTTAGGGTTCTTGGTAAAGCAGGTCGGCCACTGGGATCCGTCCCTTTCCGCGCCGCAAAGGCGCGGCCGCTCACTCCGACCTGATGCCCAGCCTGCGCACCAGGGCGCCCCACTTGGCCGATTCCTCGGCGATGTCGGCGGCCTGCTGGTCCGGCGGGCCGGGAAGTGCCTCCCCGCCTTCCTCGGCGATGCGCTCGCGCACGTCCGGACTGTCCAGCGCGGCACGCAGCTCGGCATTGAGCCGCTCGACGATGGCGGGACTCGTTCCGGCGGGCGCCACCATGCCGTAGTGAATGACCGCCACGTATCCCGGCACGCCGGCCTCGGCGATGGTCGGGAGCTCGGGCAGAATGGCGGAGCGCTTTTCTCCCGTCACCGCGATGGGGCGCAGGCCACCGCTGCGCAACTGCCCGAACACGGAGGGAAAAGTCGTGATCGACATGTCGACATGGCCACCCACGAGGTCGCCCTGCATGGCGCCGGTGCCGCGATAAGGAACATGGGCGAGCTTGATGTCCGCCATGGCGGCGAACAGCTCGGTCGACAGATGCGAGCCGGAGCCGACGCCGGCCGTCGCATAGGTGATCTTGCCGGGATCCTTCTTGGCGAGCCCGATCAGGTCGGCGACGCTGCGCACCGCCATCGACGGATGAACAACGAGCACCTGCTGGTAGGAGGCTATCAGCCCGATCGGCGCAAAATCGCGGCTCGGCGCGTAGCCGGGATCGGCATAGAGCGCCGGCGCGACGCCGAACACACCCGAATGGCCGACCATCAGCGTGTAGCCGTCGGGCGCCGCCTTGGCGACCGCACGCGCCCCGATGGTGCCGCCGGCGCCGGCGCGGTTCTCGATCACGAACTGCTGGCCGAGAGCGCGGCCCATGTGCTGGGCGATCAGGCGCGCCAGGATGTCGTTGCCGCCGCCGGCCGCGAATGGCACCACGATGGTCACCGGGCGCGTCGGATAAGTCTGCGCGGTGGCCGTGCCGGCGCCGATATGCGCCGCCGCGAGGCCTGCGATGAAACACCCGGTTCGCCCGAACATGGGCGCAATCATTCGCGCGTTCCGGATCGTTCACAAGTGTCTTCTTGCGGGGGGCGCTGCAGGCCGTACGGAACGATCCGGAACCGCAAAGGTCGCGGTGGACAGCGCCAACTGCGCTATCTAGTGCTGCTTGCCGAGCGTGACGCCGGCCTGGGGAAACCATGACATCCGCCGAATTACCGAGCGAACGACCGGACGTCCTCGTGGTGGGGGCGGGCAATGCCGCCCTGTGCGCCGCGATCTCGGCGCACGAGAACGGCGCGCGCGTGCTGATGCTCGAGGCGGCGCCCTTCGAGGAGCGCGGCGGCAACTCGCATTTCACCGGCGGCGCGTTCCGCTTCGCATTCGCCGGGGTCGACGACCTTGTGTCCGTGCTGCCGTCGCTGGCGCAGGAAGACCTTTCGAATATCGACTTCGGGACCTACACGCAGGATCAGTTCTTCGACGATCTGTTCGCGCTCACCCAGTTCCGCTCCGATCCCGACCTCGCCGAGATCCTGGTGCGCCAGAGCCTCGACACCGCCAGATGGGTGGGACGCCAGGGGGTCAAGATGCAGCCCGGCCTGGGGCGGCAGGCCTATCAGGTGGACGGCAAGTTCAAATTCTGGGGCGGTCTCGCGCTGCATATCTGGGGCGGCGGGCCGGAATTGCTCAAGGCGCTCTACGCCAATGTGGAGCGTCGGCAGATCCCGATCCTATTCGAAACGCCGGCCGTCAGCCTGATCCGAGAGAACGGGCGGCTGGCAGGCGTCATGGCGGAGCACCGCGGCGCGCCGGCCGCCATCCGGGCCGGAAGCGTCGTGCTCGCCTGCGGCAGCTTCGAGTCCAATCCGGAAATGCGCGCGCGTTATCTCGGACCCGGTTGGGAATTGGCGCGAGTGCGCGGCACGCGGTTCAACATGGGGGCCGGCCTCGCCATGGCGCTTGCCGTCGGGGCACGGCCTTGCGGGCATTGGTCGGGATGCCATTCGGTCGCCTGGGACATCAATGCGCCGCCTTATGGCGACCTCACGGTCGGCGACCAGTTCCAGAAGCACAATTATCCCTTCGGCCTTCTGATCAACGCCAAAGGCGAGCGTTACGTCGACGAGGGCGCCAACTTTCACAGCCACACCTACGCTAAGTATGGCGGCGAGATCGTCAGGCAGCCCGGCATGTTCGCCTGGCAGGTATTCGACGCCAAGGCGAGTCCCCTGCTGCGCGGCGAGTACCGCATCCGCCGGGTCACCAAAGCAGAAGCGAATACGCTCGAAGAGCTGGCCGACAAGCTCGACGGCGTCGATGCGCAGGCCTTCCTGCGCACGGTGCGCGAGTTCAACGCCGCCTGCCGCAGCGACATGCCGTTCAACCCCAATGTGCTGGACGGCCGCCGGACAAAAGGCCTCGCCATCGACAAGACCAACTGGGCCAATCCGCTCGATACCCCGCCGTATCACGCCTATCACGTGACGACCGGCGTTACCTTCTGTTTCGGCGGGCTGAAGATATCGCGGCAGGGCGAGGTCGAGGATCTCTACGGCCGCATCATTCCCGGGCTCTACGCGGCCGGCGAGATGGTCGGCGGGTTGTTCTTCCACAATTACGCCAGCGGGACCGGCCTGATGTCGGGCGCGACCTTCGGCCGGCTGGCGGGGCGAAGCGCGGCGGAATTCGCGCGCCAGCCCGTTTCGTGAGCTGGGTCAAGCGGCGTCGGCGACCACGCGGTTGCGGCCGTCGCGCTTGGCGCGATAAAGCGCCTGATCGGCGCGCTTGAGCACGTTGGCGGCGACGTCGCCGGCGCCGGCAAGCGCGGCGAGCCCGATCGAAATGGTGACCGCAACCTTGTGCTCGCCGCGGTTGATAGCGAAGGGGTCGGCCGCGATGCGGCGGCGCAGGCGTTCCGCCACCATGGTGGCGACCGCCATGTCGGTGTCGGGCATGACGACCACAAACTCTTCCCCGCCGTAGCGGCAGGCGAGATCGATGCCACGGATCGACTTCTTCAGGCGGACGGCGAATTCGCGCAGCACGTCGTCGCCGGCCTCATGCCCGTGGGTGTCGTTGACCGACTTGAAGAAGTCGATGTCCAGCACCAGCACGGTCAGCGGCTTGCCGCGCACATGCGCCTGCTCGACCAGCGTCGTGAGATGGGTCTCCATGTAGCGGCGGTTGTTCAGCGACGTGAGCGCGTCGGTGATCGCCGCCTCGATCGACATCTGCACATTGTCGCGCAGCCGCTCGGTATAGCGCTTCTTGCGGATCTGGGTGCGCACCCGCGCCAGGAGCTCGTTCTTGTCGATCGGGCGGATCAGGTAGTCGTTGATGCCGATCTCGAGGCCGCGCATCAGGCGGGCATTGTCCTCGGCTTCGGCGATGGCGAGGATCGGAAGGTTGCGCGTGCGCTCGAGCGAGCGCACCTGGCTGCACAGACGCAGGCCGTCGAAATTCTCCAGCCCGAGCGACACCACGACGAGGTCGTAGCCGCCCTCGGCGACGCGAAACAGGGCCTCGCTCGGA
>DATBBS010000004.1:0-1704 GCA_036270895.1 Xanthobacteraceae bacterium | reverse complement strand
CGCACCCTGACCAACGCGGTGGTCATCCTCGACGAGGCGCAGAACACCACGTCGATGCAGATGAAGATGTTCCTCACCCGCCTCGGCGAGAACAGCCGCATGATCGTGACCGGCGACCCGAGCCAGGTCGATCTTCCGCCTGGACAGACCTCCGGGCTCGCCGAAGCGGTCCGCCTGCTCGAGGGAGTCGAGGGCATCGGGCATTGCGTCTTCACCGCCGCGGACGTGATCCGCCATGAGCTCGTGGCCCGCATCGTGTCGGCTTACGACAAGGCGTCGGCGCGGCGGAACGAGGCCAAGGAATGAGGCCATCGCGGCGGCAAGGCGCCCGCGGGCCGGCTGTCGACGTCGTCATCGCGTCGACACGCTGGAGCAAGGCCCCGCAGGCCGCAAGGCTCGTGCGCCGGACCATCGCGGCCGCCGCACCGGCGCGCGCCCGGGCGGCCGAGCTGTCGGTGATCCTGACCAGCAACCGCGCCATCGGAGTGCTCAACCGCCAATGGCGCGGCCAGGACAAGCCGACCAACGTGCTGTCCTTCCCGGCGCCCAAGCAGGCGCCCAAGCGGGCGCCGCGCGGGGCACCGCGCCATCTCGGCGACATCGTGATCGCCTACGAGACCGCCGCCGCCGAGGCACGGGCGGAGCACAAGCCGTTCGATCATCATCTGGCCCATTTGGCGGTGCATGGTTTTCTGCATCTTTTGGGATACGATCACGAATCGCATTCGGAAGCCGAAGCCATGGAGCGGCGCGAACGCAGGATCCTGTCGCGGCTCGGCGTCCCCGACCCTTACGCCGTACGCGACGCCGACGATTGACGATGATGGCCGACAGCGACGCGCCGAAAAGCAGCGACACGACCGAGACGAGTGGCGAGACCAGGAACCTTCCCGTCCCGGTGCCGCCCGCCGGAGAGCCGCCGGAGCCGTCCGAGCGCTGGTTCACGCGCGCCTTGCGGGCGGTCTTCGGCTGGAAGACCGGCTCGATCCGTTCCGATCTCGAAATCGTGCTCGAGGCTGGCGCGGCCGGCGACACCGGCTTCTCGCCGGAAGAAAGCGCCATGCTCAAGAACATCCTGGGCCTGCGCGAGCGCAGGACCAAGGACGTCATGGTGCCGCGCGCCGACATCGTGGCGGTGCAGGAGGATATTCCGCTGGGCGAGCTCGTGAAGGTGTTCGAGACCGCCGCCCATTCGCGGCTCGTGGTCTACAAGGACACGCTCGACGATCCCACCGGCATGGTGCATATCCGCGACCTGCTCGCCTTCATGACGGCGCATGCGACGGTCGATCCGCAGGCCAATACGCGGCGCAAGCGGGTGCTGGCGGCGGGGCTCGACCTGCTGGCGCTCGATCTGTCGATGCCGCTGTCCGCGGCCAGAATCGGGCGCACCATCCTGTTCGTTCCGCCCTCCATGCCGGCCATCGACCTGCTCGCCAAGATGCAGGCGACGCGCATCCATCTGGCGCTGGTGATCGACGAATATGGCGGCACCGACGGTCTGGTTTCGATGGAGGACATCGTCGAGCTGATCGTCGGCGACATCGAGGACGAGCATGACGAGGATGTCGAGCATCGCGTCGTGCGCCAGCCCGACGGCTCGTTTCTCGCCGATGCGCGCGCCAGTCTCGAAGAGGTCACGGCGCTGGTGGGCGCCGAGTTCGACGTCGGCGAGGCGACCGAGGAGGTGGATACGCTCGGCGG
>DATBBS010000003.1:0-13051 GCA_036270895.1 Xanthobacteraceae bacterium | reverse complement strand
AGACGCCCTCAAGAAGCTGAATTGGCTGCTGCGCGACTGGCGCCGCGGCGAAGAGACCAAAATGGATCCGCGTCTCATCGACGTGGTGTGGGAAGTATCCCGCGAGTTCGATGCCAAAAGCCCGATCCAGGTGGTGTGCGGCTATCGCGCGCCTGCCACCAACGCGATGCTGCGCCGGCGCAGCCGCGGGGTGGCGCAGTTCAGCCAGCACACGCTCGGCCGCGCGATGGATTTCTACATTCCCGGCGTGGCGCTCGAAGCCCAGCGCGAGGCGGGGCTGCGGCTGCAGCGCGGCGGCGTCGGCTACTATCCCACCTCCGGCTCCCCCTTCGTCCATCTCGACGTCGGCAGCGTGCGGCACTGGCCGCGCATGAGCCACGACCAGCTCGCCCGCGTCTTCCCGAACGGCCGCACGGTGCATATCCCGTCCGACGGCCAGCCGCTGGCCGGCTATGCGCTCGCGCTGGCGGATATCCAGAAGCGCGGAGGCGAGCCGTCGGAGATGTCGCTCGAAGCCGCGCGCTCGGCCGGCATCACCGTGGCGGCGCGGCCGCAACGCAACCTGCTCGCCTCGCTGTTCGGCGCGAAGGACGAGGAAGAGGACAGCGAATCGGCGCCGGGCAACAAGGCGCCATCGGCCGCCGCGACCAGGCCTGACAAGGCCGTCGAGGCACGGGCCGCCAAGCCGGTTCCGCTGCCGGCCCCGCGGCCGGCGCTCCGGATCGCCGCCAAGTCGGCGCCGGTGGCCGCGCCGGCGCCCGCCCCCACCTTCGCTCTCGCCTCGGCCGAGAGCCGGCCGGTCCGCCTGGCCGACGCGGATGCGCCCTCCTCGGCCAACGACATCATCAACCATCGCGGCTATTGGGACGCGCCGGCCGCCGCGCCGGCGCCGAAAGAACGCGTACAGCTCGCCTCCGCGGCGTCCGGACCGGCCCCCGCGCCGCGCCCGCGCGCAGAGCAGCGAGCGCCCGCCGAGACGACGGGCACGATCGGGTTCTGGCCGGTGAAGACCGCCGACGCTTCCGATCGGGTTCCGCAGGATCTCGCCCTGGCCTATGCGGCCCAGGCCGACGCCACGCCCCCCGCGCCGGTCGCCGGCAACATGCCGGCCAGCACCACCATCCCGCGCAGCGCGGCGACGATCGAGCAGTCGGGCGCCGCCACGATCGCGCGGAAGAATCTGCCCGCCGCGGCGCTCGCCGCCGCCGGCGACATCCAACCCGGCACGCCGCTGGAAGATCCCTGGCTGCGCGCGCTGGTGCTCGCACCTGACCTGCAGAACTACATGACGGCGACGATGCTCGGTGACGCCGACCCGCTGGCCTTGCGGCCGCTGATGCAGAAACCTGACGCCGTCGTGATGATGACCTTCGCGGGGGATCCGCAGTTGGGCATCACGACGGACCACTTCAGCGGCGACGCGGTGGTGTTCATCTCCACCATCAGCGTCGCCAAGCGCACCGCGTCGCTGCGGTAGGGCATTTTCCCTTCAGATTGATCGCAGACTCGTCATGGCCGGGCATAGCCGTTCGAAGAACGGCGTCGCTTCGCTCGCCTATGTCCCGCAAGTCGGATTTATCCGACTTGCGCATTTATAAGTGCGGAACTCGGGCAAGCCCGAGTTCCGATGCCATCCACGTCTTTGATCTTGCTGATGCCGTCAAGACGTGGATGCCCGGCCCAAGGCCGGGCATGACGGAGTAACAAGAAGGTCAGATCATTCCCAGCGCATGCATGTAGGTTTCGAGAATCGTCTCGTATTCCATGCGCTCGTCCTTGTCCTGCTTGCGCAGACGCACGATCGCACGCAACGCCTTCACGTCGTAGCCGTTGCCCTTGGCCTCGCCGTAGACGTCGCGGATGTCGTCGGAGATCGTCTTTTTCTCTTCCTCCAGCCGCTCGATGCGTTCCACGAAGGCCTTGAGCTGATCCTTGGCAAATCGGGTCGCGGCTTTTTCGGTGTCGGTGGCGGCAGCAGTAGCGGTGGCCATAAGCACTCCTCGCATGGACGCAACGGACGGTCCCGCCGTATCGCGGGTCGTCTCCATGGTTTCGGGGGCTATCGCGGCGAGGTCAAGGCGCGCGGCGCGTCATCCACATGTATGGTCAGTGCTTGTGGACAGACTTCTCGAGAGCGGCTTTCTCCTCGCCACTCGCTTCGCGCTGGTATTTGGCCTTCCACTGCTCATACGGCATGCCGTAGACCGCTTCGCGGCTCTCGTCCTTGCCGAGCGCGACGCCGGTCTTGTCGGCCTCTTCCTTCATCCAGTTGGACAGGCAGTTGCGGCAGAATCCTGCGAGATTCATCAGGTCGATGTTCTGCACATCGGTGCGGCCGCGCAAATGGTCGACCAGACGCCGGAATACGGCTGCTTCGAGCTCGGTGCGGGTCTTGTCGTCGAGGGCCATGGGTGTTGCTCCACCAGAGCCCTGAACATAGGCGCGCCTGTCGGCGCTTTCCAGGGCCGTCGGCTGGCTTGCGCAACAGTGGCGCCATGAGGCGGTTGGCGATATCACTCGCGCCGACATGAACGCCCGGGCCTTCCTCGAAGAGCTGTTCCGCACCGCGGTCGCGGCCGCGCATCCAGCCACCTGCCTCGCGCCGCATCTGCCGGCCCCGCCGGGAACCGGCCGCCTGATCGTGCTCGTCGCCGGCAAGGCGGCGGGCTCGATGACCGAGGTCGCCGAGCGCCACTATCTCGACGCGATGAAGGTGCCGCAAAGCCGCCTCACCGGGCTCGCCGTCACCCGCCGCGGCTATGCGTGCCCGACCCGGATCCTGCCGGTCATCGAGGCCGGCCATCCGGTGCCCGACCAGGCGAGCCTCGCGGCGGCGGCGACGACGCTGGCGCTCGCCGATCAGGCCGGCGAGGACGACCTCGTCCTGGTGCTGATGTCGGGCGGCGCTTCGGCCAATTGGATCGCGCCCGCGCCCGGCCTTGCGCTCGCCGAGAAGCAGGCGGTGACGCGCGCGCTGCTGCGATCCGGCGCCGCGATCGGCGAGATCAACACGGTGCGCAAGCATCTCTCGCAGATCAAGGGCGGGCGTCTCGCCGCGCGTGCCTATCCGGCGCGGGTGGTGACGCTGGCGATCTCCGACGTGCCGGGCGACGATCCCGCGGTGATCGGCTCCGGCCCGACGGTGCCCGATCCGTCCACGCTTGCCGAGGCGCGCGCGATCGTGGCGCAGCGCCGCCTCGACCTCCCGGCCGCCGTCCTGCGGGCGCTCGCCGATCCCGCCAACGAAACCCCGAAGCCGGGCGACCCCGTCTTCGCGCGCTGCGAATTCCATCTGGTGGCGCGGCCCGCCGATGCGTTTGCGGCCGTCCAGGCCAAGGTCGAGGCCGCAGGCTTGGAGCCGATCTTCCTCGGCGACCGGGTCGAGGGCGAGGCGCGCGACGTCGCGGCCGCGCATGCCCGGCTCGCGCGCGACATCCAGGCCCAGGGCCGCCGCGCCGTCATCCTGTCCGGCGGCGAGCTCACCGTCACGCTGCAAGGCCGGGGGCGTGGCGGGCCCAACCAGGAATATGCGCTGGCGCTCGCCGGGGCGCTCGCGGGCGCCCGCGGCATCGCGGCGCTCGCCGCCGACACCGACGGCACCGACGGCGGCGCCGGCGAGGCCGACGATCCGGCGGGAGCCCTGATCGACGAGACCACCCTGGGGCGCGCCCAAAGCCGCGGCCTCGATCCTGCCGCCTTTCTCTCGGACAACGATTCCACGGGGTTCTTCTCACGCCTCGGCGATTTGCTGACGCCGGGGCCCACAGCCACCAACGTCAATGATTTCCGGGCCATCGTCGTTGACAGACCGTGATTCATTCTGAAAATCGTTCCCGCCGAGCATGACAGGCCGACCGATCATCGCGACGTGGTGGCGCGCCGCGCGGCAGATTTGCGCCGCGACGGCGTTTGCGGCGGCGTCCGCCGGTCTCGGGGCGCATCCGGCCGCCGCCGATTTCCGTCTGTGCAACAATACCTCGAGCCGGGTCGGCGTCTCGATCGGCTACAAGGACAAGGACGGCTGGGCCACCGAGGGCTGGTGGAACCTGTCGTCGCGCGGGGGATGCGAGATCCTTCTGCGCGGCACCCTGTCGTCGCGCTACTATTACATCTATGCGGTCGACTATGACCGCGGCGGCGAATGGTCGGGCCAGGCTTACATGTGCACGCGCGACAAGGAATTCACCATCCGCGGAATCGCCGATTGTCTGGCGCGCGGCTATGATCGCACCGGCTTTTTCGAGGTCGATACCGGCGAGCAGGCGGACTGGACCGTGCAGCTCACCGAGACGAGCGAGACCAAGCCGGGAGGTCCGAGCGTAGCGCCGATGCAGATCCCGACACCCGGTCGTCAGGGACCCACGCAGCCCGGCTTCCCTGCGCCGTCAACGAACCCTGCGCCGCGATGAGACGTCAACGCCGCACCAAGATCGTCGCAACCCTCGGTCCGGCGTCGTCCGAGCCCGAGCAGGTCGCAAGGCTGTTCGAAGCGGGCGCCGACGTCTTTCGCATCAACATGAGTCACACCTCGCCCGATCGCATGCGCGAGCTGGTGCGCACGATTCGCGGCGTCGAGAAGCGTTTCGGCCGGCCGATCGCCGTGCTGGTCGACCTGCAGGGACCCAAGCTGCGCGTCGGCGCCTTTGCGTCCGACGCGGTCATGCTCGAGAAGGGCGCGCAATTCGTGCTCGACGCCGATCCGGCGCCGGGCGACGTGAAGCGGGTGCATCTGCCGCATCCCGAGATCCTCACGGCGCTCGAACCCGGGCATACGCTGCTGCTCGACGACGGCAAGATCCGCCTCACCACGCTCGAGGCCTCGCCCGAGCGCGCGGTGACGCGTGTGGAGGTCGGCGGCAGGCTCACGGCCCGCAAAGGAGTAAGCCTCCCCGACACAACGATTCCCGCTTCGGTGCTGACCGCGAAGGACCGCACCGATCTCGAAGCCGCGCTCGACGCCGGCATCGACTGGGTCGGCCTTTCCTTCATCCAGCGGGCCGAGGACATCGCGGAGGCCAAGAAGATCACCCGCGGCCGCGCCGCGGTGATGGCCAAGATCGAGAAACCGCAGGCCGTGTTGCGCCTCGCCGACATCATGGAGATCACCGATGCGTTGATGGTGGCGCGCGGCGACCTCGGCGTCGAGATGCCGCTGGAAAAGGTTCCCGGCGCGCAGAAGCAGATCACCCGCTCGGCGCGCCGCGCCGGCAAGCCGGTGGTGGTGGCGACGCAGATGCTCGAATCGATGATTTCCAGCCCGGTGCCGACGCGCGCCGAGGTGTCGGACGTGGCGACCGCGATCTTCGAAGGCGCGGACGCCATCATGCTGTCGGCGGAATCGGCCTCCGGGCAATATCCGGTCGAGGCGGTCAGCACCATGAACCGCATCGCCGAGGAGGTCGAGAACGATCCGACCTACCGCTCGATCATCCACGCCCAGCGCACCGATCCGGAGGCGACGGGCGCCGACGCGATCGCGGCCGCGGCGCGCCAGATCGCCGAGACGCTCGATCTTTCCGCGGTGGTGTGCTGGACCGCGTCGGGCGCGACCGCGCTGCGGATGGCGCGCGAACGCCCGGCGCCCGCCATCATCGCGATCTCGCCCAACGTGGCGACCGGCAGGCGGCTGGCCGTGGTGTGGGGCGTGCATTGCGTCGTGGCCGAGGACGCGCATGACCAGGACGACATGGTCGACCGCGCCTGCCGCATGGCGTTTACGGAAGGCTTCGCCAAGGCCGGCCAGCGCGTCATCATCGTCGCCGGCGTGCCGCTCGGAACGCCGGGCGCCACCAACATGGTGCGCATCGCCTATGTGGGCGCCGAGACGAGCGGGGACGAATAGCGAGCCGCCCCTTGTTTCCGACCGATGTCCGCCTGGCCCCGACAGGCCCGACATGGGCCAAAAGACGGCATCATGTAGCTGGAAAAACCCGGAAACGTCCGAGCTTCAACGTGCCCGACCGCGCCGTTCAGGCTCGTCGAGGCGAGAATTCTTCGCTGCCTGCCTGACCAATTTGAGAAAATGCCGAACCACGACGGACGAATCGCCGCGGCGCGATGCGAGGTCTAGGGGTGCCGTTGGCTGGATGGAGCCGCCAAGGCGACGGTAGACGACGCCATCGACGTATAGATGACGCAAGGACGCGGGAACCAGCGAAATCCCAAGCCCAACGGCGACCAGGCTGAGCGTCGAGGTAACGCGTGGGGCTTCCTGTCCGACGCGTGGGCTGAATCCTGCCGCGCGGCACGCCGCCATTGTCACCTCGCGAAGCCCCGTCCCAAGAGGGGCGTAGAGAATGAATGTTTCGCGGGCCAGATGTTTCAACAACAGCGTGTTTTCGGCGCCGTTCCGGGCCAGCGCGTGCGCGGCAGGTAACGCCACCAGCATCGGCTCGTCAAACAACCGGTTGATGACAAACTGTTCCTGATTGGCATGGGGCGTTCGGATGAACGCAACGTCGATTTGTTCGCTTTCCAGTAATTCGAGAAGCTCCCCGCCGAGTCGCTCCTCCAATTGCAAGGATACCTGCGGGTAGGCCTCACGGAACGCGCGAATGACACGAGGCACGAAGGGATGAAAGGGGCTTGTGGGCACAATCCCGATGCTGATCCGGCCTTCCTCGCCTCGCGCCGTACGCCGAGTCGTTTCAAAAGCATGATCGAGCTGGGCGAGGACAGTGCGGGCATTATCGAAGAAGGCGCGCCCCGCATCGGTCAGCTCGACACCGCGTGCTCTTCGGTGGAATAGCTGCACGTCAAGTTCGCGTTCGATCGCCTTGATGCGTTGACTGAGCGGCGGTTGCTGCATGCCGAGCCGCTCCGCGGCGCGCGTGATGTGCCCCTCCTCGGCAACGGCGATGAAATACCGAAGGTGTCGAAGCTCCATTCTCATATCGCCCCTGATATGAATATCGATGATGGCATATTATAGCTGCAAAGCCACCAGGGTGCTATCCGTGCATGGGATTTCAAATGCGAGGACAGTGCCATGAGGATTTCCCGGCGCCAATTCCTGCATCTGGCAACCGGTGCCGCCATTCTGCCGGCCACGACAAGCGTCGCGAGCACACAGGGCTTTCCCACTCGGCCCGTGACAATAATCGTTCCATTCCCGGCAGGCGGGCCGGCGGACGTTATCGCGCGCATCATCGGCGACCGCATGCGGACGAGTCTCGGCCAGCCCGTGATTGTCGAGAATGTGTCAGGCGCCGGCGGTACCATCGGGGTCGCACGAGCGGCCCGCGCAACGCCCGACGGCTACACGCTGAGCATGGGTCAATTGAATTCCCACGTCTTCAGCGGAGCCGCGTACAGCGTGCGCTACGATTTGCTGAAGGATTTCGATCCGGTGGCCTTGCTGACAACCAATCCACTGATGATCGCCGGAAGAAAGGATTTTCCTGCAAAGAATATCAGGGGGCTGGTCGCATGGTTGAAGGCGAATCCGGACAAGGCATCCTTTGCCACGCCCGGAGTCGGTAGCCCATCGCATGTTTGGGGGATTTACTTCCAGAACATCACAGGCACTCGTTTCCAGTTCGTGGCCTATCGGGGCGCCGCCCCTGCGATGCAGGACTTATTGTCAGCTCAGGTCGACCTGACATGTCTTCAAGCGTCGGATCTATTGCCTCAGGTGCGTGGCGGCAACGTCAGGGCTTATGCAATATTGGCAACGACCGCCTGGGCGCGCGCTCCCGACATTCCGATCGTCGACGAGGCGGGAGTAGCTGGGCTTCACATGCCGTTTTGGCACGGCCTTTGGGCGCCCGTCAACACGCCGAGGGAAATCCTCGGCAAGCTCAATAGAGCCGCCATCGAGGCCGTTGGCGATTCATCAGTACGCCAGCGCCTCGCCGATATCGGACAGGAGATTTTCCCGCGCGAGCAGCAGACGCCCGAGGCTTTGGCGGCGCTGCAGAAAGCGGAAATCGAGAAGTGGTGGCCGATCATCAAATCTGCGAACATCAAGGGCGAGTGACCCGGCGCACGCCCGCGCCGAAAGACTGCGCTGATCCGCAGAGCCTGATGCTCGGACTATTGGATGGATCTTCGTGGCTTGCCTGACTGAGCAACCGGATTTCGACACCAACAGCGCCAAAGTTCTCGGCATTTGGAAACTTGTCTCACTGGAGATTGAAGTTCAGGGGACAGGCCAAATCGAGCCGCCGATGGGAGAAAAACCGACCGGCTATGCTATTTTTACCCAGGAAGGGCGGGCATTCTTTATTCTCACCGGTGAGTTGCGTGAGCCTGCGACAAATGACGAGCAGCGAGCCGGGCTGTTGAACACGCTCGTCGCTTATACCGGGACTTATCGCGTTGAAGGCGACAAGTGGATCACCAAGGTCGACGTGGCCTGGAATCCCGAATGGGTCGGCTCCGAGCAAACGCGGTTTTTCAAGCTTGATAACGATCGTCTGAAGGTGCTGTCGCCGTGGCGGGTGATGCCGAACTGGCCCGGCAAAGGAATGACGCGCAGCATCCTCACCTTCGACCGATCCAAATGATGCGGGAAGCAGCGTTTAAATCCGCTCGGGGTTTCCCCGCGCCGCCAGCTCGTCGATCGCCGCGATGATCGCCGCCGGCGCCACGTGCGGCAGCATGTGGCCGACGCCTGCGAGCTCGATCAGCTTGGCGTTCGGGATCAGCGCCGCCACGGCGCGCGCATGGATCCTCGGCGAGACCGTGCGGTCGCGGTCGCCGGTGATGATGACGGTCGGCGCCGCAATGGCGGGATAATGCGGCACCTGAGCGGCGACGAAATTTTCGAGGGCCGCGAGATCCTGCGCATTGGCGATGAACTCGGCCGGCCGCAGCACCAGCAGGCTCGCGGCGCGCCGCAGATATCGCTCCGGCGCGGCCTGCGGCGCGAACACCTGCGCCACCGCACGCCCGATCAGGCACAGGCCGAGCGGCAGCACGATCGTGCGGGCGAACAGCTGGGCGATCACCGGCAGCGCCGCGATGTCGTTGTACCAGGAGATGCCGCCGGGCCAGGGATGGGTCACCGGCGCCAGCAACATGAGGCCGGCGACGCGATCGGGATAGTTCAGCGCATAGGCGGCGGCGAGCGCGCCCGACCACGAATGGCCGACGATGATCGCGCGCGCGATACCGCGGCCCGCGAGCGCTTGCGCGACGAGCGCCGCCTGGCGGCCGGGCGAGGCGTCGGCGGCGCCGCCCGGGCGGTCGGAGAAGCCGTGGCCGGGGCGATCGATCAGGATGACGCGCCGGGTCGCGGCCAGCCTGTTGCCGAGGATGAGGCGCTGGTCTTCGAGATTGCCGCTCGCGCCATGCAGCAGGACGACCGGCGGATCATCGCCGCCTTGCGGGCCGAGTTCCACGACGTGCAGCCGCCCGCCGCTCACCGGCACGAAAACCCCGGCCGGACGGTGCGCCCGCTCGATCAGCCAGACGCCGACGGCCGTGAAGGCGGCGAAACTGGCGAGGATCGCGACAACCGAGAGACCGGCGATCATCATCATGGGAAAGGCCGGCAAGCGGCCGCACGCACAGGCGCGCGGGCGCGATCAGATATCGCGGCCCTCGACCTTCTCGGTCAGCGCCTTCACCTTGTCGGCGATGCCGTTGAGGTGGGGATGCACGGCGAGCGCGCGGCGATAAGCCTCGAGCGCGTCCTTCTCGTCACCGATGTCCTGCAGCATGGCGCCAAGCCCCGACAGCGCGCCGAAATGTCTCGGCTCGCGCGTCAGCACCTGGCGAAGATCGGCGATCGCGCTGCCATAATCCTTCTTGAGGAAGAAGACGGTGGCGCGCCGGTTCCAGGCCTCGACGTATTTCGGCTTGAGCTCGATGATGGCGTCGAGCAGGCGGATGGCGAGATCGTAATTCTCCGCGTCGACCGCGGTCTTGACCCGGGTCATGAGGAGATTGCAGGTGTCGCTGCCGGAGGCGAGCCAGAGCGCCCAGATGCGGTCCTCGATGTGCTTGGCACTGGCATCGTCCGGCGCCGCCTTGAGGGCGCCGAACAGGAAATCGAGATTGCGCACGCGGTCGCCGCGCGGCGGCTTGGGCGGGTGCGCGGGCGGCTCGATCAGGTCCTTCTTGCCGGGCTTGTCGAGCGGCGACTGCGTGGGCGACCGATTGGGCGCAGCCTGGACCGTGGCCACCGAGAGGGCGAGCGCCAAAGCGCAAAAGATCGCAGACAAGCGCGGACTCATGCGCGGAAATCTAGGCCCGGACCGCAGAGCCGGCTAGTCCCGAGATGCCACAGGGGGATCAAAAAAACGGCCGTGAGCGCGCGTCACGGCACCAGGTATCAGCCCTGGCGCGCCTTGAAGCGGCGCTGGGTCTTGTTGATGATGTAGACGCGCCCTTTGCGGCGGACGATGCGGTTGTCGCGATGGCGGCCGCGCAGCGATTTCAACGAGTTACGAACTTTCATGGGTCAACCTCAGGCCTCCCGCGCCGGGCACGGGGTGATTGTCTGGAAAATCGCGCGGACCATAGGGGCGCCGGGCCGTCCCGTCAATGTTGGGATGCGGGCCTGGGGCGCGCCGCCCGGCGGGGCGGGGGTCGACGAAAAAATGTCAATAGCTGCATAAAATCAGTCGGTTATCTGGGCTGGGCAAGGGCGCTATGTTCCCCGCGACGACCCCCTACCCAACCCTCCCTATGCTACGATGTCGGCGGCAGGTCGACCCGCACGATATCGATGTTGCCGCGCAGGGGCGGAAACCGGGTCAGCACGGCCGGGTCGTGGCCCGGAATGATATGGGTGGGCCCGTCCGCCAGGCCTTCGACGACCGCAAAGCCCTCGAGCGCCCCCATCACGTCGGCGGCCGGAAACGGATTGCGCTCCTCGATATTCGCCCAATAGTGCACAGCGTCGCTGGCGAGCACGACCCATCCGCGCGCCGTATGGACGCGCACGACCTGCAGCCCGCCGGTGTGGCCGCCGATGAGATGGACGGTGACGCCGGGCGCGATCTCGCCGGCGCCGTCATGGAATTTGACCCGGCCCGCATAAAGGTTGCGCACCAGCGCCACCACGTCCTCGACCTCGCTCTGGCGGCGGAACCATTTGTGGCAGATGCAGCGCCCGGTCGCCTGCGCCATCTCGGCGTCCTGGATGTGGAAGGTCGCCTGCGGGAAAAGATCGATGTTGCCGGCATGGTCCCAGTGCAGATGGGTAAGCACGACGTCGTCGACGTCGAACACATTGACGCCGGCCTGCGCCAGGGCCTCGGCCGGCGCATGCACGAATTGCCGGTTGCGGCGCGACGACGCGCCGGGGCTGAAGCCGGTGTCGACCACGATGGTGCGGCCGTCGCGGCGGATCACCCAGATGTAGAAATCCATCTGCATCGGCCCGTCATGGCCGTCGGGCATGATGAAATTCTGGCTGCCCGGCCGCGCGCTCGAGGAGCCGAACCGCACGGCGAGGACTTCGTAGCTGGGAAGATCGTCCGTCATCGTGACACCTGCGGGACGCGCTCGGGAATCTGGATCAGCTCGTCGAGCTGCGCCGGCGTGAGCGGCGCCGGGATGTATTTGAACGCCACCGCGTCCGCCATGATGTCGTCGAGCCCGGACATGCGGTCGGGATCGACGGCGGATTTCGGCAGGAATTCCTCCAGCGCCCGCGTCGCCGTGACTTCCGAGATGCTCGCCCATTGCGCATAGGCCCTGCGTCCCTCGGGGGTCGCATAGACCCACTCGAGCGCCTCGCGGTAGGCCCGCATGAAGCGCACGAACACGTCCTTGCGCTGCGCGAGCTCGGTCGCATTCGCGACGATGAGCCGGATGGTCTGGCGGTCGAGCACGGGATCGTCGGATGCCTTGGCGATCACGCGCGTCTTTCCGGCCTCGACCATGTCGACGCCGAACGGCGCGCCTGCCCAGCCGACGTCGATCTGGCCGCTCATCACCTGGGTCAGAGTCGCCGGCGCCGCGCCGGTGGGCGTCGGCTTGAATTTTACGCCGGAGGATTTCTGCAGCGCCAGCACGGCGGTGTGGGTCGAGGAGCCGTTGGTCGAATAGGCGACGCTCTTGCCCTCGGTGTCCTTGAGGGTTCGGATCGGCGAATTCGCCGGCACATACCAGAACAGCTGGCTGCCGCCCGTGAAGGTCGCCCCGATGACGCGCAGCGGGGCGCCCTTGGCGAAGGCCCCGAGCGCGCCGAGGAATCCGGTCGCCACGCCGATCTGGGCGCTGTCCGAGATCACCACCTGCTGGGTCTCGCCGCCGCCCTGGGTGTAGAGAATGTCCAGCGCGAGCCCGTGCTTCTTGAAGATGCCGGCGTCCTGACCGAGCTCCGCCACGAAGGTTTCGCCCACGCCGCGCGCCCCGACCGCCACCTTCAGGTTGTCCTGCGCGCAGGCGCTGCCAGCGCCGATGACGAGCGCGAGCAGACACGGCAGCGTCGGACGCTTCATCGCGCGGCCTCCCGGATCATTCTTGTTGGGTTAGGTGTAGCCGTCTCGCCGGCATGGATCAACGCTGCGCCCGTGCTCCCCCTCCCCGCACGCGGGGAGAGGTGAGCAGAGCAGAGCTGTGCGCAAGGCGGAATGACATCCTGCCTGTTTCCGATTAGCCTTCGCGCAACCAAGAACGAATTTCCCGGAGGATACGCATGTTCACCCGACACGATCTGATGCTCGCCGTCCTGGCGGCCCTCGGCGTCATCGGCGCCGTCGTGGCATTCACCGCGCCCTCGGCGCAGGCGGCCGCGAATGGTCCGCTGGTGCTTGCCAAGCAGGGCTATTTCTTTGTCGGCGGCAAGATCGACCCCGCGCTCGAAGGCTCGCCGACAGTCGGCCACATGTATGTGGAATATCAGATCCCGCAAAAGCTCGAGCATCCCTATCCGGTGGTGATGATCCACGGCGGCGGCCAGACCGGCACCAACTTTACCGGCACGCCCGACGGCCGCGAGGGCTGGGCGCAATATTTCCTGCGCCGCGGTTACGCGGTCTATGTGGTCGATCAGGTGGCGCGCGGGCGCGCCGCCCATTGGGCGCAGGCGCACGGGCCGATGGGGCCGTCGCGCCTGAGCGCGGTCCAGCAGCGCTTCGTCACGCCGGAACGC
>DATBBS010000002.1:0-5526 GCA_036270895.1 Xanthobacteraceae bacterium | reverse complement strand
GCTGGTGACGGTCGCACACCGCAACGGCGTGCGCCTCCTCAAGCTGGTGAACTCGCTTCTCGATTTCTCGCGACTCGAGGCCGGCAAGGCGCAGGCAAGCTTCGAGCCGGTCGATCTCGCCAAGCTGACCGCCGATGTCGCGTCAACCTTCGAACCGGTCATCCGTCAGGCCGGCTTGGAATTCCGCTTCCATGCGGAGCCGCTGCCCGAGCCGGTCTATGTCGATCGCGACATGTGGGAAAAGGTGATCCTCAACCTTCTTTCCAATGCATTCAAGTTCACGTTCGAAGGCGCGATCGAGGTCGACGTCCGGAGCGCCACCGACGGAAAATCCGCCCATGTCGCCGTCCGCGACACCGGCGTCGGTATCGCCGCGGACGAATTGTCCAAGTTGTTCGAACGTTTCCACCGCGTGGCCGGCGTGCGTGGGCGCAGCATCGAGGGGAGCGGCATCGGCCTCGCTCTGGTTCAGGAATTGGTCAAACTGCACGGCGGACGCATTGACGTGTCGAGCGACGTCGGGAAGGGCACGCGTTTCTCCGTCGCCCTGCCGTTCGGGTCGAGGCACCTTCCGGCGGAGAACATTCACGCCAAGGGCGGGGTCGTGCCCGTGTCGGTCCGCGTGCAGGCTTACTTGCAGGAAGCAGCGAGTTGGATCGGCGAACCGGACGCCGGCGCGAACGCTCTCGATGCGTCTGGACCTCAGGACGTGGGCAATTCGGTGCCTTCAGCCAAAGGAGAAGAACACCTCGTTCTTCTGGCCGACGATAATCGCGACATGCGCGAGTATGTATCCCGCCTGCTTGCGTCGGCAGGCTACAAGGTCGCAACGGCTTCCGACGGCGAGACCGCGCTGCAGATTGCGCTGGATCGCAAACCCGCCCTCGTGCTGTCGGATGTGATGATGCCGAAGCTTGACGGCTTTGGCCTGCTGCGGGCATTGCGCGGCGACGCCGCCACCAAGGATATGCCCGTCATCCTCTTGTCGGCGCGGGCCGGCGAGGAGGCGAAAGTCGAGGGCCTGCGCGCCGGAGCCGACGATTATCTGACCAAGCCGTTCTCGGCACGCGAGCTCATCGCGCGCGTCGACACCAATCTTCAGCTCGCCCAGACCCGGCGCGAAAGCGCGCGCCTGCTGCAGGAAGAGACAGAGATCCTCGGGCTTCTGAACCGGGTGGGAACGACGGTCGCCTCCGAGCTCGATCTCGAGAAGGCGGTGCAGGTCGTCACCGACACGGCAACGCAGCTCGCCGGCGCGGCTTTCGGCTCGTTCTTCTACAACGTCGTCAATGCGCAGGGCGAGTCCTACATGCTTTACACGCTGTCCGGCGTACCGCGCGAGGCTTTCGCGAAATTTCCCATGCCGCGGAATACCGGTGTTTTCGCCCCGACCTTCGCCGGCGAGGGCATGGTCCGCTCCCCCGACATCACCAAGGACCCGCGCTACGGCAAGAACGATCCGCATTACGGCATGCCGAAGGGCCACCTGCCGGTAAGGAGTTATCTGGCGGCGCCCGTCGTCTCTCCCGGCGGCGAGGTCCTGGGCGGGCTGTTCTTCGGCCACCCGGAGCCCGGCGTGTTCGACGCGCGAGCCGAACGCATTGTAGGCGCGATCGCGGTGCAGGCGGCGATCGCGATCGACAAGGCAAGGCTTTATCGCGCGGCGCAGGATGAGATCGAGCGCCGCAAACAGATCGAAAGCGCGTTACGCAACACCGAGCAAAAGCTCGAAGAGCGGGTTGCCGAACGAACCGCCGAGCTCGCCGCCGCCAATACAAGGCTTTTGGACGAAGCCGCGCAGCGTGAGCGCGCCGAGGGACGATTCGAGCTGCTGGTCGCGGGCGTCACCGATTATGCGGTCTTCATGCTCGATCCCAACGGCATCGTGTCGAACTGGAATGCCGGCGCCCAGCGCATCAAGGGATATCGCGACAGCGAGATCGTCGGGCGCCATTTCGAGAATTTCTATACGGAGGAGGATCGCGCCGCCGGGGTCCCGGCACGCGCGCTCGAGACCGCGCGCAGTCAGGGAAAATTCGAATCCGAAGGCCTGAGGCTACGCAAGGACGGAACGAAGTTTTGGGCAAGCGTGGTCATCAACCCGATCTTCGACCGACAAGGCAGGCTGATCGGCTACGCCAAGATCACCCGTGACATCACGCAACGCCGGGAAGCCGAGGCTGCGTTGGCGCGCGCTCAGGAGCAGCTTGCGCAGTCCCAGAAAATGGAGGGGATCGGACAGCTCACCGGCGGCGTGGCGCACGACTTCAACAACCTGCTGACTATCATCCTCGGCAATCTGGATTCGGCGCAACGAAATCTGCGCTCCTCCTCGAGCGATTCGGATCGCGTGCTGCGCTCGCTCGAGAATGCGATGCGAGGCGCCCAGCGGGCGGCCTCGCTGACTCAGCGCCTTCTCGCCTTCTCGCGCCGCCAGCCGCTCGAGCCGAAACCGGTCGATCTCGGGCGCCTCATCGCCGGAATGTCAGACCTGTTGCGGCGAACGCTGGGCGAGCAGGTTGCGGTCGAAAGCGTGCTGTCGGGAAATCTCTGGCGCGTTCTGGTCGATTCCAATCAGCTGGAGATGAGCATCCTCAACCTTGCGGTCAACGCGCGCGACGCCATGCCCGACGGCGGCAAGCTCACAATTGAGACGGCAAATGTCTATCTCGACGAGGCCTACACTGCCGACCAGTCCGAGGTCGTTCCCGGACAATATGTCGTCATTTGCGTAAGTGACACCGGCTCAGGCATGTCCCGCGAAGTCCTGTCGCGCGCCTTCGAGCCTTTCTACACGACCAAGGATATCGGCCAGGGCACCGGCCTCGGACTGTCGCAGGTCTATGGTTTCGTCAAGCAATCCGGCGGGAATGTGAAGATCTACAGCGAGGTTGGCGAGGGAACGACCGTGAAGATCTATCTCCCCCGCCTTCACTCGGACGACGGCTCGTTGACCGCGGCGGAGACCGAAGGGCACGCGCCACGGAGTGCCGGCGGCCAAACCATCATCGTCGTCGAGGACGAGGACGACGTCCGCGCCTACAGCACGAGCGTTCTACGCGAGCTCGGCTACCGTGTGCTGGAGGCGTCGACGGGCGCCGCCGCCCTGGGCGTCCTGCAAGAGCACCCGGAAATCGTCCTGCTGTTCACGGACGTGGGACTTCCGGGCGGCATGAACGGGCGCCAGCTCGCCGACGCGGCCAGAAAGCTGCGGCCCGATCTGAAAATCCTGTTCACGACCGGCTACGCCCGCAACGCGATCGTTCACGATGGGCGACTCGACCCTGGCGTCGTCCTGCTCCCGAAACCGTATACCTATGTGGCGCTGGCCTCGAAGCTCAGCGACATGCTGGATGCGCCGGACGGCGGCCGTGTGCTGCTTGTCGAAGACGAGCCGCTGGTCCAGATGCTGGCCGTCGATTTCCTCGAGGAACTCGGCTTCCGGGTCGAGTCCGCGGGATCCGCGACCGAGGCGATCAACAGGGTCAAGCTGATCAATGGGCAGATCGACTACGCCATCGTCGACCTGGGCCTGCCCGACCGCCGCGGCGATGTCCTGGTCAGCGAGCTGCGCGTTCTATATCCGCATCTTCCGATCATTATCGCCAGTGGCTACGACGACAAGGCAACGCGGGACCGCTTCAACGGCGATCGAGGCGTGTCTTTCGTGCGAAAACCGTATGCCAGGGAGGACCTGGAAAAGGCGCTCGGCGACGCCAGGCGCCGGACCCGTAATCCGACCTAGCTCAAGTCGCGACGGCGGGACTCACTCGGCCGCGACACCACCCGCCTTCGTGGCCTGCGCTGGCGCCCCATATCCCGCCATCAGATCCTCCACCAGCTTGTTGAACGCGCCCCAGTCCGCCTCGCGATGGGAGTGGTTGCGGATGATGAAGGAGGCGCCGGCGTAGAATTTCTCGTATTGCGCGTGGCGTCCGGCGAATTCCGAGCCCACCATGTCCCAGGCGAGCCGGAAAAGCTTCATGCGCGTGACCGCGTCGCCCTGCGGGGTCTGCCAGAAACTCGCGAACTGGGCCGCCAGCGCGTCGTCGTCCATCACCGAGCTGTCGGCCGGCATTTGGAACACGCCGCCGCCGCACAGCGTGCGCAGTTCATCGACGAAGCTGCTGTAGTTCTGCGTGCACCAGTCGAGGCCCGCATACATGATGCGCCGGTTGAAGCAGGCATAGCCCTCGGGCCAGGGCTCGAAGGCGTTGATCTGGCCGTGCACCAGACCGCCGATCGTGGCCTCGACCGCCGCCATCTTGCCGAGGGTCTCGCGCACGGCCGGCACCTGGTCGGCCCCGGTGGCCTGCGCGATCTTGCTGCACAGGCCGAGCAGCAGCCGCATCTTCGACCAGTAGCGCACGTTGGACTGGTGGTTGCCGAAGCAGTGGCTCGGGCTCTTCACGTAGATGTCGCGCGACAAGAGCGCGTCGTCATGCACGAACACCTTTTCCCACGGCACCTTGATCTTGTCGCATAGCAGCATGCTGTCGCTTTCGTCGTAGCGCCAGGCGAGCGGGGAATCGAATTCCGATCTGGCGTCGAGCGCCATCGGCTTGCGCGACCACAGCGCCAGCCCGGGCGCGTTGCACGGGATCACGCAGGTGATCGCCTCCTTCTTCTGATCCGGCGCGAGCGGAATGACGTTGCCGATCCAGATCTCGTTGGCATAAACCGCGCCGGTCGCCAACATCTTCATGCCGGAAATCACGACCCCGCTGTCGTCCTCGCCGACCACCCGCAGCGTCGGCACCGGGATGTTCTGGCGATCATAGAATTCGGGATTGCGCGCCGCCTGCGGCGGCACCACGGCATAGACCGTGTAGACGTCGTTGTCGCGCGCGTAGCGGTAATAGGTCAGCAAGTTCTCCGGGTGGCCGCAGGGCCTGGTCAGCACGTCGGGCTTCATCGCCATGCCGGTCACGAAGGAGGCGACATGGTCGGGCGAGCGGCCGAACATGCCGTAGGTCAGGTCGGCGATGCGGCGGTGGCCCTCCATCCGGCGCTGCAGGTCGTCGCGCGTCCTGGGGCGCAGGAAATAGATCGAATGCCGCCCGCCATCCTCCTCGTAGGTCATGGCGGCGCGGTTGGCGGGGTCGGCCTTCATGTCATAGATGGCGGCCACGGTCTGGGCGGCCGTGCGGAAGGCCGGATGGCGCGTCACGTCCTCGATCTTCTCGCCGCCCACATAGATGACGCGCCCGTCGCGCAGCGACTCCAGGTGCTCCTTTCCGCTCCGCAGCATAATCGACAACTCCCGCAATGATCCGGCTCGCCCGACGGTTGGCCCACCGCGACGGCGGGCCGATCATAGACGGATTGGGCTTGGCGCGCAGCCCGCCGACCCGATACCTTGCGGTTCCCGCAGCAAAACCTCACGGCGCCGATGACAGACTCCCTGGGCTTCCGCAAGAAATTCGGCGTGGTCGCGCCGTCGACCAACACCTCGGTGCAGCCCGAATTCGACGCCATGCGGCCGCGCGGCGTCACCAACCATTTCGGCCGCATCCATATCCCCAA
>DATBBS010000001.1:0-6995 GCA_036270895.1 Xanthobacteraceae bacterium | reverse complement strand
GCGCCAGCCGCAGTGCTGCGTAGCTATGTACGGACGGGATAATCGCTGAAGGCATCTAAGCGAGAAACCCACCTCGAAACGAGTTCTCCCTCAAGAGCCGTGATAGACCATCACGTTGATAGGCCGGGTGTGTAAGCGCGGCAACGCGTTCAGCTTACCGGTACTAATCGCTCGTTTGGCTTGATCGCTCTCATTTATCAATGCCCATGTCGGCCTTGCCGACAGGGAAGAAAACCAGCTTGCTTCACATTCCGTCTTTCGCCGGCCTGGTGGTTGTAGCGGGGAGCCTGAACCCGATCCCATCCCGAACTCGGCCGTTAAACTTCCCAGCGCCAATGGTAGTTCGTCTCAAGACGCGCGAGAGTAGGTCGCTGCCAGGCCTGCCAAGGACGGAATTTCCTCTTCACGACATCGAACACAAAGCCGCCGCGGATTTTTCCGCGGCGGCTTTTTTTATGTCCGAATTGCTCGGTCGGAGCGGCAGGGCGGAAACTCCCGCCTCATCGCCATCGCTCCCGTCGGCAGGAACTTCTGGCCCGCCGACCGTCTTGTCACCGATGACCGGAGACGGACGATGCCCAGCCCAACTTACCGGCTGTTCCGCGAGGCGATCCTCAATCATATGCAGATTACCTGCACCTATGACCGGTGCTATCGCGAGCTTTGTCCGCATGTGCTCGGTCACAAGGACGGCGACGAGAAGGCGCTGACCTTCCAGTTCGCCGGCGACAGCGTCTCGGGCCTTCCGCCCGGTGGCGAGTGGCGCTGCCTCTTTCTGGCGGATGTGCGCGACGCGCAATTGCGGGCCGGCCCGTGGCGGACCGGATTCCGTCACGGCACGACGCAGGCATGTGTCGACGTCGTCGATCTCGACGTCGAGGCTTTGGGTTCGGCGCCGCGAGGACCGCCTCACCCCGGCCGAGTCGACAACAAGTAACCGCGGCGCCGGCTGGAATATTGCCGCTTCCCCGGCTGTAATGGCCGAGAGGTCCAGCAATCATGGGGGAGACAGGGCATGTCCCGGCTGCGCATTTACGGCATCGCCAGGACGCGCGCCTTTCGCGCCCTCTGGATCGCCAAGGAGCTCGGGCTCGACCATGAGCACCTGCCGCTCGAGATCGGCGAGGAGGGCGCGCGCAAGGCCGAGTATCTGGCCATCAACCCGAATGGACGCCTGCCCGCCATCGAGGACGATGGATTCGTCTTGTGGGAATCGCTGGCGATCACGCTCTATCTGGCCAAGAAGCATTCGACCGGCCGGCTCTATCCGACAGACCCGCGCGACGAGGCGAAGACCTGGCAGTGGACCCTGTGGGCGCTCAACGAGGTCGACCGCGGCGTCAATATCTGGTCGCTGCATGCGGTGCGGCTGCCGCCGGAAGATCGCGACGCCGAGAAGCTCGCCGAGGCGCTCAAGGTCATCGCGGGGCCTTTCCGGGTGCTCGATGCCGCGCTCGCGCAGCGGCCCTATCTGGTCGGCGACGACTTCACGGTCGCGGATCTCAACGTCGCCGCCGTCATCAGCCGGGCGATCGACATGGACCTGTCGGCGACGCCGCGTCTCGGCGCCTGGCTGACGCGCTGCCTGGAGCGCCCGGCCGCGCGCAACGCGCTGCGCCTGCGCGCGCAATCCGACGCCGCCTCGAAGCCCGACGCGATCCGCATGATCGCGCGGATCAACCGGCTGTAGGGTGGGTTGAGCGAAGCGAAACCCATCGCTTTCGTTCCGCGACTCCGGAACGGTGGGTTACGGCGCCACCGATCTCGGGCTTGCCCGAGATCGGCATCAAAACTGCGCAAGTCGGGCAAGCCCGACTTGCGTGGCGCCTGACCCATCCTACGATCGGTCACTTCAGCGGAATCTGAATCACTTCCTGCAGCTGGGCCTCGCTGAGCGGCGCCGGCAGGTATGTGAACTTCACGGCGTCGACCATGAGCGTGTCGAGGCCGGAGATGCGGCGGGGATCGAGATTGTCCTTGGTGAGGAATTCGGGCGCGCGCCGCGCGATATTCTCCGGAAGTCCCGACCATGCCGCATAGGCCTTGATTGCCGCCGGATCGGAATAGAGCCAGTCGAGCGTCTCGACAAAGCCCTGCATGTAGCGCCCGATCAGCGCCTTCTTGTCCGCCAGCACGGCGGTGTTGGCGACGATCAGCCGGCTCGTCATCCGTCTCAGCTCGGGCACGTCGCGGCCCATCGCGATGATGCGGATCTTCCCTTCCTCGGCTGCATTGAGATTGAAGGGCGCCTGCGAAAAGCCGATGTCCACCTGCTTGGTGAGCGTCTGCGTCAAGGTCGCCGCATAGGCGCCCGTCGGCTGCGGCCTGAGATTGACGGCGAAATGCTTCGCCAGCGCGAGCGCAAAAATATTGGAGGCGGAGCCGGTGGTCGAGATCGCGATGGTCTTGCCGTCCGCATCCTTCATGTCGCGCAGGGGGGAATCGGACGGCACGTAATAGAACTGGTCGTCGGCGCTGGTGAAGGACGACCCGATCGCGCGCACCGGCGCGCCTTTGGCATAGGCGCCGAGCACCGCGTGGGTTCCGATCCCGATGCCGATGTCGACGCTCGCCGAGATCACCGATTGCAGCGTCTCGCCGCTGCCTTGCGTATAGAGCACGTCGAGGACGAGGCCGTGCTTCTTGAAGAAGCCCGCGTTCTGGCCGAGCTCGGAGACGCATTGTTCCCAGCCGCCGCGCTGGCCGACCGCGATCTTGAGGGCGTCCTGCGCATGAACCGCGCCGGTCAGGCAGCCGAGCAGGACGGCTGCCGTCAAGGGCGTGAATATGCCGACTCGGAACATGGTCGTCTCCCGGCTCCTTCCGCCCCCACCCGTTTTCAATGATGCTAGTCTAGAGCATGATCCCGAAAAGCGGGCACCGGTTTTCGGAAAAGATCACGCTCCAGCGCCGACCGCGCGGCCAGCACGGCCGGCGCCTGACACGCAGGGAAAATTGCATGCTTCGGATTCTCGCCGCCGCCGTCCTCCTCGCCTCCGCATCGCCGTGCTGGGCCGACAGGCCCAACCCGCAGGAAGGCGATGTAGTGTTGACGGATTTTCGTTTCGGCTCGGGCGAGGTCGTGCCCGCGCTGAAAATCCATTACCTCACCCTCGGCACCGCACGGCGCAATGCCGCCGGCGAGATCGTCAATGGCGTGCTGCTGCTGCACGGCACCAGCGGCACGTCGGAGAACTGGCTGCAGGCGACGCTTGCCGACGAGCTGTTTGCGCCCGGCGCGCCGCTCGATGCCGAGAAATATTTCATCGTCATCCCGGACGGCATCGGCCGCGGCGGGTCATCGAAGCCGAGCGACGGCCTGCGGATGAGTTTTCCGCATTACCGCTACGTCGACATGGTGGTGGCGACCCACCGCCTGGTGACCGAGCATCTCGGCCTCAAGCATCTGCGCCTCGTGCTCGGCACCTCCATGGGCGGCATGCAGGCCTGGATGTGGGGCGAGATGTATCCCGACTTCATGGATGCGCTGGTGCCGATCGCGAGCCAGCCGATCGCGATCAGCGGCCGCAACTGGATGTACCGGCGGATCGGCATCGAGGCGATCCGCAACGATCCGGACTGGAACGGCGGCAACTACGAGAGGAATCCGACGCATTACATCTATTCGGCGCCGATCGCCGCGCTGATGACCGAGAGCGCGACCCACTACCAGCAGGTGGCGCCCAGCCGCGCCGCCATGGACGCGCTGTATCAAAAGATGGTCGCGGGCGCGCGCAAGCTCGACGCCAACAATCAGCTCTACGCCATCGAGGCGGTCATGGACTACGACCCCTCGCCGGATCTGGAGAAGATCAAGGCCAGGCTGCTGGCCATCAACTTCGCGGACGACGAGGTCAATCCGCCCGAGCTCGGCGTGGTCGAGCGCGAGATCAAGCGCATTCCGGGCGCGCGCTTCGTGCTGGTGCCCGCGAGCGAGCGCACGCACGGCCACTATACCTACAATCTCGCGGCGCTATGGAAGCAGCACCTCGCCGATTTCATGAAGGAGCTGCCGCCGCCCTGAAGCGCGCGCGGCGGCGAGCCGCCATGCCGAAGCGCAGCGCCGGATTGTTGCTGTACCGCGTCGCCCACGACGGCGTGTCCGTGCTGCTGGTCCATCCCGGCGGACCGTTCTGGGCCCGCAAGGACCTCGGCGCCTGGACGATCCCGAAAGGCGAATATTCGGCCGCAGAGGAGCCGCTCGCGGCCGCGCGGCGCGAATTCGAGGAGGAGACCGGGGCGCGGCCGGCGGGCGACTTCCGGCCGCTGGGCGAGGTGACGCAGCCGGGCCGCAAGGTCGTCTCCGCCTGGGCGGTCGCGGGAGACTTCGACCCGGCGACACTCGTCTCCAACACCTTCGAGCTCGAATGGCCGCCGCGCAGCAACCGCATGGCGCGCTTTCCCGAGATCGATCGCGCCCAATGGTTTTCGCTCGACGAGGCGCGGCAGAAGATTCTGCCCGGCCAGCGCGGCTTCATCGACCGGCTGGAGCAACTGCTCGCGTCTGACAAGGCGAAAGGCGACTAGCGAATGGATAGCGATTCAGACTACCCGCTACCCGCTCCTCGCAGCGCGGCCGTCCCACAGGCCGAGGAGCCGGTTACGAAACGCTTTCGGCTTTTCGGCGAACAGCCGGCGGGCGACGCGGGCGGCGCCGGCCGCGTGTTCGGCCTGCCGCGCCGCAATCAGGGGCACGAGCCGCGAGCGCCAGGGCGCGAGCGGTTGGTGCGGGGCGGTGAAGTCTTTCAGCACCGTGAGGTCCTGGTGATGGCCGAGGCGGTCGCGCAGCTTTTGCGCCTCGCTCACCCAGGCGCGGCCGATCTTCGGCCACAACGGCACGACCAGATCCATCTGGTAGCGGTGCACGACCACGCGCTGGCGCAGTTCGTGCAACTCGTCCGGCGTCGCCTTCGTCCACTCTTGCGGCACGGCGTTGCGGGTGCGCGCGTAGGAGGCGGCGAGCCCGTCGGCGATCGTCCCGAAGGCGACATGATCGAGGGGCCAGCGCCGCGCCGCGTCCGCCGCCTGGTCGAGCGCGTCGCGCAGCCGCTCGCGCAGCTCGTCGGTGAGAGTCGCGGCTTCCGCGGTCTCGCCGAGCGCCTCGAGCCGGGTTTTGAGCGTCGCGCGCGTGCGCGCCGGGAGCTGCTCCTCGCCGAGGTCCTCGAGGCCGTCTCCCGCCGAGCGGGCGTCGCGCGAGCCTGCGAGCTCGCGCGCGAGATCGCGCGCCTCGACGCGCAGCTGCGCCGCCTCCTCGCCCAGCACGGGCTCGAACAGGCGCAGCAGCGCCCGCCAGCGTTTCATGCCTTTGCGGAACTCGTGCACCGCCGTGGCATCGGTGACGTCGCGATCGTCGATCTGGCGGCGCGCCTCCTCCAGAGCCTCTCCGGACGCGGTCCGCAGGCCCTCGGCAGCCCCTGAATCGGGCTTCCTGAGAGGTGTCCGGTTCGTGCGCCGCTCCATGCCATCACCGCATGACAAAACCAATAATATGACGAATTTGCCCCGCCGGCGGGCTTCCCATGACGGACCGCGATTGCTAGATACCGCGCACGCGCTCGCTGCGCGACCAGTTTCCGCGGGGTGGAGCAGCCCGGTAGCTCGTCAGGCTCATAACCTGAAGGTCATAGGTTCAAATCCTATCCCCGCAACCAAATAAGCCCGCTGAGTCAGGCACTTAAGCTTGATCGACGGGCTTTTTTGCGCCGCCCTCCAGCCCGCCTCCCACCACCGCATGTCCGGCCCGCGCGACCGAGCGCCGCGCTCACTCCCCCCACATCCGTTCCCCCGCCTCCCGCGCCGCCTCCTCCATGGTCATGAACACCGCCCCGTCGGCCATCAGCTTCCCCACCAGATCCTCGAACCCCAGCATCCGGTAGCCGCGGCCGATCACATAGGGGTGCATGGTGTAGGTGAGGATGCCCCAGTCGACGCTCTTGCGCATGTAGAGAAATTCGTCGTGCCAGTTCTGCATCACCGCGCGCGCCGACTGCAAGCCCGGCATGATGCCTTGCGGCGAGCGCAGATATTCGAAATGTGGGTGGTCGTCGAGCGACCAGCTGATCGGCAGCTCGATCAGCCGCGTCTCCTCGCCGAAGCGGAACGGCTTGCCGAGCTCGGCCTGGTCGCCGCGGCGCGGCCGGTAGGGCCAATAGTCGGCGCCCATCAGGCTTGAGTCGTAGAGGAAGCCGTGGGCGGTGAGCAGATCGAGCGTGTTGTCGCTCAGATCCCAGGATGGCGAGCGATAGCCGCGCGCCTTCGCGCCGGTGAGTTTCTCGATCGCCTCGTTGGCCCGCACCAGATCGGCCTCCTCCTCGGCGCGCGTCTGCGTCGCCGGCGGAATATGGGCCCAGCTGTGATGGCCGATCTCGTGGCCGGCGGCGACCACTTCCTCGCAGATCTTCGGATGGCTTTCGATCGTGAATCCGGGCGTGAACCACGTGCTGCGCAACCCATGCGATTTCAGAAAATCCAGGATCCGGCGCGCGCCCGTCAGCCCGAACTCGCCGCGCGAGAGCGCGGTCGGCGTCGTCATCCCGCGCGCGATGAAGCCGGATTGGGTATCGAAATCGAAGGTCAGGCACACGATGTGGCGGGACACGGCGGCTCCTTGGCGATGATCACGGGCGCGGCCGCCATGATAGCCATTTTACGGCGCCGCCGGGCGGCCCGGAATGCACCATGCATTCATCGAACTGTCATGTGGGCGCCCTATCACGCTGGAGTCTCTCGTCCCTTGACGGATATGCGATGCCGGCCTTGTGCAGTCGCCTGCGAACCATCGCGCCCAAGGCGCGGCGTGTCGTCCTTGCGGGCGTGGCGATGGCGGCGCTGTCGGCCGGCGGCGCGCGCGCCGAGAGCACGGTCACGCTCGGGGGCTTCACGCTCGTCAACAAGGGGTTGGTCGGGGTCGGACGCCTGGCGGCCGACTTGCGCGACAAGTTCGGCGAGACTTTCGGGTCGGGCTCGAGCATGGCGATCGATCCGACATCCTGGAC